>DYJK01000070.1 GCA_020723165.1 Melioribacter roseus
AACTGGATTGCTTTCCAAACTATGCTTGCGGTATGTTCCAGTGTTTCCATTTTATGATATGCATTTAAGAGATCGCTGCCAAGTGTAAGTGCACCGTGATTTTCTAATAAGATTGCATCCGAGTTTTTAATCAACGGGCGTATAGCATCAGGAATTTCCATTGTTGATGGCAGACCATACGGTGCGATCGGCACAGCGCCAATAACTATTACTGCTTCCGGAAGGACACATTTATTCAATGGGATACCGGCAACTGCAAAACTTGTTGCGTAAGGCGGATGTGCATGAACTACTGATTTTATGTCAGGGCGTTCTTTATAAACTTCGAGATGCATTTTAACTTCACTTGAAGGGCGGAATTTAGAATTACCCGAAATTACTTTACCGGTTTTATCACATTTAATAATCATCTCCGTGGTCATGAATCCTTTACTCACACCGGTAGGAGTAGTAAGCAATTCATTGTCATTCAACATTACGGTTATGTTCCCATCGTTTGCCGCAACATAACCGCGTGTCCAAATTCTTTTCCCTATCTCAACAATTTGTTTTTTCAGTTCCCATTCATTACTCATCCGGATTACTCCTTTATATTAATTCTTTTAAAACATCTTCATGTGGATTTTTAATTATTGTATAACCGGCAAGCATTCCTTCTTGTGCACAATATTCAATAGCCGGTTTCACCGCCGCTTCCAATGCACTTATATCACCGGTAATCACTACAAAACCTTTACCTCCAACTGCCATTGCAACATGAACACGTAGGAGATCAAGTTCTGCTTCCTTAACCGCAAAATCGGCAGCTTTAATTGCAGAGACTACGGAAAATGTTTCTATGATCAAAAGTGCACCAATTTTTTCTCGATCACTTCCAACGCGTTCCAAAATTGTACAGCCGGCTATTGCCGGGATAACTCGTGGATCAACATTTGGAATTGTTGTAACATTAACAACTGAAAAGCCGCCGATCTCTTTCGCAACATTCATGGCGGTTTCAACATCTGCAACATCGCCGCGAACCATCATAAAAAATTTTCCTGAACATATAGTACGTGCAACTAGTTTTTCTACATTAGCTGTTTTCAAAACTGCATCTTGAACCTCGTAACCTTTATATATGCTCGCTAATTCAATTATACCGAGAGCATTTCTAATATTCATTAATTCCTCACCAAGGTAATTTCCGATTTGGAAATATTTTTAACGACCCCATTAATCGAAGCATGAACATTACTCGACACATTCCCTTCTGCTTTCCCGATTAGATCATACTTCTTTACAGTCTGTCCTACACTAACAACCGGCTTTGCCGGTGAACCGAGATGCTGGTCTAATGGCACACTAACAGTTCCCGGATTAAAACTAAAATTCGTTAATGGTCCTTTATCTTTAAATTTCAGAACATCAAGACGCTGTTTAAGTTTTTCGGTAGGTACTTTTCGATACTCATACATTGGATGAGCAGATATTGCCTCGCCGTTCCATTTCAGATTCTGCTGACGTGCTAAACGTTTTTCGATTACAGTAGCACCTTTAGGGTCCAAACCTTCAGGGCAAGAATACATTGTACAAAGGTTGCATTCGCAGCAAGAAAAGTTCCCAGCAAAAATCATCGGTTGGTCTTCGCGTGTAAATATTCTATTCCGCATTGCAGTTTCCGGTCTTACCGGCTGGCCAAGTAAATATCTTGGACAAAATTCAGTACAGTAAGAACATTGGTCGCACCCGGCTTTAGCAATTCTATCGGTATCATGCTCGGTTAAAAATCTATTGTACATAGTTACACAATAATGATTCGAAGGAAGCACTATCAAAGCACCGGTTCGTTTAGATACTACCTGGCTTAAATCGTTTTCCAATGTGCCCATCATTAAACCGCCGGAACGAACAACATAATTTGACTCTGTAATTTTAAATTGAGATAAAACTTCTGCGAAAGTAATTCCGACCGGTACTTTGATTGTTGCCGGATTTTCCACCGCCCCGGCAACAGAAATAAATTTTTCTACTACCGGTTTATTCACCCCTATATTAAAAAGTGTTTCAACATTTTGAACAACACAGCCAACAGAAATTGGAATAGAACCTGGCGGTACAATTCTTTTTGTGGTCATGTAAATTAGAGTTACTTCATCGCCGGCCGGATAAACATCCTCAATCGGCATAACGCGAATATTTCCCGATACTTTTGAATTAAGGATTTCAATTTCGTGATGATGTTTTTCTTTAATCCCAATGATTCCTTCCCTAGCACCGGTTATTTCCATAACAGATTTGAATCCACTCAGAATTTCATCGCTGTAATTAAGAATCAATTCCATATCTTTATGAAGCAACGGCTCACACTCGGCGGCATTCATAATAACTGTATCGGGACGGCTGTTCAATTTAACGTGAGTTGGAAAACCCGCTCCGCCGGCTCCTATAACACCATTATTTTCTATTTCGTTAATCATCATTCAAAATTTTTTTTATTCAACATCTTTGTAATCAACTCTATCAACAATAGCCATGATAAGAGTTCTTATTGGTGCTAATTCAATATTAAATACAGTTTTTGCAACACCGGGTGCACCGCCGCATACAACAATATCACCGATGCCAGTGCCGACGTAATCTACTGCAACCCATTCATTTCCTTCCTCGGTTCCATCAGGCAAAACCGGCTGGACAACAAATACAATTTTGCCAATATAAGCTTCATGTTTTTCAACGGAAATAACTTTTCTTTTTACTTTTGCTAAAAACATTATGCTATACCATCAACTAATTCAACGATACTTGCGTTGACCGGTGCAAAACCGTTATCAAAAGCTTGTGTTGCATCAGTGCTAGTTACATAAACAATTTTATCTCCGGGTGCAGCCAATCTTTTCGGATCGGCAACTACAAGCGGAGTTTCATTTATTTCGCCTTCCGAAGTAACCGGCTGAACGATGTACATTCTGCATCCTTCAATCTCTTTCACTTTCCGAGAAGCCCAAACCACTCCGGTTACAATCCCTAATTTCATTTATCACTCTTAATGGTATGAGTGATTTGAACGTCATCAATTATAGCCATTACAACTGCGTCAATTGGGGCGTTTTTTGTTTCATCGGTCATCCTTGCAGATGAGCCGTAAGAAAGTAGAACAAAATTTCCTTCCCCGGCTTGAACTGCATCGACAGCTACATGGTAAGTTTTCAACAGCTTTCCTTGATGATCAACTTCTTTGCAAAGAAGTAGTTTCTTGCCGCCCAGATTTGGATCTTTCTGCGTTGAAACAATTGTCCCTATTACTTTTGCGAAAATCATCTTATACGATTAACGACTAAAAGAACTATCCAATTCATCAACCGGACGTGGAATAACTAATTGAGATAATACCTCACCAATTTTTGATGCAGCATCGGTACCGGCATCCAAGGCAGAACGAACTGCAGCAACATCCCCTTCAATTACAAATGAAACATACCCGCTGCCTACTTGCCGCCATTCCACCAATTCAACATTAGCAGCTTTAACAGCAGCATCTGCACCTTGTACTAAAGGCGCAAATCCTTTTGTTTCTAATATCCCGATTGCTTTTTTTACTGACATTTTATTTTCTCCTTGATTACATTTTTTTATATAAACCTTAATGCGCCATGAGTCATTACCCGGCGTTTGCGAACAAAACTAAGAGGTGTACAAATCCCTTCACCGGTAGGTGTTGCAATTGTATGCGAAAAATATCCTTCGCCCAAATCTCCACCGTTACCGCGCAAAGTCCCGCCATTGATTGTGTGTACGTCGCAGTCCAAAACTCTTGTATATCTTGTAACTCTATTAATATCTTTTGAAAAAATGCTTGCCGTATGTTTGAAACCGTGTTCTGCTTTTAATGCTGCTTGTAAACCTTCCTCAAAATTTTTTACACGTATCACCGGTAAGCAGCTCGTCATCTGTTCTACAACAACCCATGGATGGTTCCTATCTGTTTCGCCAAATAAAAGAGGAACGTTTTCGGATATATTCATTCCAAGTTCCTTTGCAAGAACATTAGCATTTTTCCCGACGTAATCTCTGCCGATCAGCCAGTGTTTGCCTGAAAGTTGAAGAGCGATTTTACCAAGCTGATCCATCTGGGTAGAAGTCAATCGAACATTACCCGCTTTTTCCATCTCCTTCATGAATTGTTCGAATACAGTTTCAACGACAAATATTTCTTTCTCTGCTATGCAAAGAATATTATTATCATAGCTTGCACTCATTGTAATTTCGTTAGCCGCTAAAGTTAAATCGGCAGTTTCATCTACAAGAACCGGTGGATTGCCGGGACCGGCAGCAACAACTTTTTTAGGATAGCCCAAAGCCATCTCAACCATTTGAGGTCCGCCGGTTACGGATAGCAATTCCACTTTGTTGTGCTCGAAAAGGATTTTAGCTGTTTCAAGTGTTGGTTCCGCAACACATGAAACAAGATTTTGCGGCGCACCGACTTCAACCATATATTGATTTGCGAGCTGAATTACTTTTGCGTTTACCTTTTTTGCAGATGGATGAGGATTAAATGCAATTGTATTACCCCCGGCAAGCTGGATAATGATGTTATTAATCATAGTTGGACCGGGGTGAGTACTTGGTGTAATATTACCGATAACACCAAACGGTGCATATTCATCGATAGCAAGACCATTTTTACCGGACCATGCTTTTGGCTGCAAAAATTCTACACCGGGACTATTCTTTGCAGCATTAATAAATTTAGAAATTTTATGTTCAACACGTCCCATTTTGGTTTCTTCAACCGTCATCTTTGCTAAATCTTCTTTATGATCAAGCGCCATGTGCCGGACAGCATCAGTAATTTTTTTCTTACACTGAATACTTCGTTCCTTGAATTCGAGAAAAGCCTCGTGAGCTGCTTCAACGGCATCATTCATATCATCAAACACACCCCAATTACCTTTAGATTGATTTCTTACTATCGAGTTTGATGTGACAGCTTCCGCAATTACTCGCCGTACTACACTTTCAACCAGATCCTTTAATTGATTTTCATTAATCTGCACAACATTTTCCTTCTAAATTATTTTGCCGGTTTCTTTTCTTGTTTAATCGGTTCAAGTGGAAATTTTGGTAATAGTTTATCCGAAGGACGCGGAATAATAACTTCGGATTGTACATTGCCAATATTCGATGCAGCTTGCACGCCGGCTTCAACGGCTGCCTTCACCGCAGCAACATCGCCGCGGATAATTATGCTTACTCTTCCGCCGCCGACTTTAACCCATTTCCCTAATTTTACATTTGCGGATTTAACTGCAGCGTCTGCTGCTTGTACCCCGGCAGTAAAACCGAGTGTCTCTATAATTCCTAATGCATCAATCATTTTCGATTCTCCTTATTTTTCAACACCAATTAATTCAAACACCTCTTCGTGAGCAGAAGGTATGATGTTGGTGCAGACCAATTCGCCAACTCTTGCAGCAGCATCAGCACCGGCTTCTACAGATGATTTTACTGCACCTACTTCACCGCGCACAAGTGCTGTTACATATGCACCGCCGATTTCTACCCGTTTTACAAATTCCACATTAGCTGTTTTAAGCATGGCATCTATTGCATTAACTGCACCGGTATTACCGCGCGTTTCTACAAATCCCAATGCTACTCCTCGCGACATTTTTTCTCCTTTAATTTATTTTGATTTATGGGTTATAATTAAATTTTTCTTCTTGATTAAGTCCTTTGCACCGGGTGTAATTATTGTTTTCTCCGGAACTATTATTCCTTCTACTTCTTCATTCAAAAGTTGAATATTCTTTTCTGTTAACACCGGCGTTTTGTAATCGCTCATATCAATTTCTTCATACACTTTTTTATTTGATGAAAAAGCTGCACCCGGATTCTTTCCTCTCGACGAAAAATTAATTTCGTATCCACGTTTCGTTAATTCCGAGATTACTTCCTTAACTACAAGTTCAATAATTTTTTCAATGGATATCTTCACGCTAATCCACTACAATTCAGTTTTCTTATAGATGTATTTGCTGCCCGACGAAACCGAATCAACAATTCCAACGATTGTATTATCCGTACACGCATTCTTTGTCATTTTTGTTAACCTTGCAGATGAAGAAGAGCAGAGCAAAACAATATCTCCTTCTCCGGCACTAACGGTGTCGATACATGCCGCTGTTGTTTTTGTTTCTTCCATCGCTTCGTTGAGATAATTAACCACTAATATTTTCAGTGATCTAATGTTATCCACTTTTTTTGTTGCGACAACGTTTCCTATCACTTTGCCGAGTTTCATACTACTTTACATCTTCCCAAGAAATTCAACATATGTATCTTCCCGTACGTTAGCCGCATTAGCATCATCAGTATCAAGATGTATTTGTAACAGCCAGTTATCATTAATTCTAATTAATACATTTTGGAATATTGTACTTTTTTCGCCGCCAATTTTAACTTTGCAAAAATCTCCGTTTCTAACTCCAAAAATTTCCGCATCTTTGTTCGTCATATGGATATGTCTGTTGGCAACAATTGCACATTTATCAAGATAAACCGAGCCCCCTGGACCTACCAGTGTTAACGGTACGGCATTTTCAAGCATACCGGAATTTGTAACCGGCGGATCGATACCTAGAAAGATTGCATCAGTTAACGAAACTTCAACTTGATCATATTTTCTTAACGGGCCAAGTATTCTAACATTCGGTATGCTGCGCAATTTAGGTCCAACAATTGTCAATGTATGTTTTGATGCAAACTCACCCGGTTGGTATAACGGGCGCATTGATTCAAATTCTATATTTTCACCAAAGAGTTTATGAAATGTATTCTGAGTGAGATGAATGTGCCTATTAGAAATTCCAAGTGGAATTAAAGGTAATCCATTTGAGGATCTTTTATATAATACCGATTCAGCATAATCCTTTTGAAGAATTTCCTGAACTTCCCTAACGATTAGCTCAACCAAATCTTCTTTTACATAGACTCTGTTGTCCTCGCATTCACAACTGTTTTTCATAATCTTAAAAGTTACTCCTGATTATTCCATTTTAATTCCGGTATCAACACATCTATTTTAATTTACAACTCAAATACTGGCTTAATGATTATCCCACCCGGTTGCAGCAATTCTTTTAAATTCCTCTTGAATATTTGAACCTTCATAAAATGATAACCAGCCTTTAAGCGTGCGCATTTCGCCAGGTGGACAATCAGAAAATTTTGGGTCCGAATGCATACACGGAACATGCTGATTTCCCCATGGACGGTTACAAGGTTCCCATGCAGTTATAATCCACTTTCTACCGTCTTGTGATTTTGTTGCAACGTAAGGGAAAGTATATACTTTATTTGAATCTGTTAGTTCATTAAACCCGGCAGCATTTTTTAACATCACACAATTTTGAACCCGCAAATCAGTAAGTGTATCTTTAGTTCCATTCTTCAACCACATTTCCATTTCTACGCTGTTTTGATGCGGTGTAACTTTAGTCCCGAAGACGATACCATTCGGTAATTCTCTTTCACAAATCAAAACGCTTTCCGGTTTTCGCTGCCATTCCAATTTTTCCAACTCGATGTTTTGCTCTGTCCAAATGGTTGGTATATGTGTGTGGGCAAGGTAAGTCAACCCGAGGTTTGACCATATTGCTTCAGGAATATCTACCACTATATAACTATTTAAATCCCACGGAGTAAAAACACTTATCTTGGTTTCTCGTTGCGGATCGATTGCGCCTTCAAGGAATCCTATGCGATGGTGCCTTCCGCCGGGATAAGGTAGTACCAATAAAGAATTATCAGTGTCTCTTGTAGGTTGATGTTTGTTATCAATGCTAAATTTTTTCAATGCTTCAGAAATTTCATCGATTGATAGCCCGGTTGCTTCATGTATTTCTTCATGTGTGAAATGATGATAATAGACCATATTCTCTAACCAATATTTTAAATCGTCATCATTTTTCGGTTTTCTGAAATTATTCTTCCCCTCTTCACCTCTTACATTATTATGGTCCTCAGTAAACTGCATGGACATATCACCGTTGATAGTAATAATATTTTTGCATTCAAATTTTTTACTTGTAAATCCAATAACCATAAAAGATATACAAACAAAAAAGAAAAAATTGGTTTGTTTTAATCTATCCATACATACTCCTTAAAATTTTTAATCAGCAAACTTTTTCTACTTGCATGTTCAATAGTTTTCCAAGCTTCACAATCTTTGCAGCAATATGGCCAACACCAATTGCACAGTGATGCGATGGACCATGACTGCACCAACTATTTATAAATTGTTTAACCGGTATCGGGAATTTGTATCGACTCATGGTATTGCCCACTTCTAAAATTGGACCGGGTACAGATTCACCTTCGGCAACTATCATCTTAAGTTTGCCTTCATATGTTTGAACTACTGCCAGTACAGTTATTTTACCGTGTTTAACTTTCATTTCTACCGATAAACCTTTACCTGGTTTGCCATGATAAACACCAAGCGGTTCTAATTTGGGTTTACCCTCAGCTATGGCAAGGTGTCCCGGTCCGTCATGTCCCATCAAAATAATATCATCATTAAAATCCATACCATTAAATTCTGAGAAAGAACCGCCCACTCCGAAAGCATCCATAATTTTCATTGCTTGAACATTTTTCACTTCCATCTCCCCAGCAACCGGGATTTTATGTACTGTTAAAATTGAGTTGCCGGCAATAACAGAAGTAATAATATCCTGGTATTCATTTCCTTCTACGCTTTCATAATAATATGCCATTGAACCAAGTTGTTTTTCATTCACCAACATATCAAGCGCAACTGCAGTTTTTGCTGCTCTTCTAATTTCTGTTTTATCACACTCAGGTGATACATCAAACTCATTGTATATCTGCTCAGTCTTTTTTGCAATTTCGTTTTCAGTCACTTGATCACGGAAAGCTTTCAACTGGCACATTTCAAGTAATTCAATGTGTGAACCGAAAAAAACAGCCTGTTGAGTAAGATCGGAATAAACATCTAGCATACCACAGTAATAGTGTCCAAGAATGCCTAATCTATTTTCATTCATAACTTTTGCTACTTTAGTTGCTTCAATCCATTCAATAATTTCTTCCCAAACTTCTTCATCGCTAAGCGTACCGGTAATCTGATGAAATTGCACCCTTGCACGATTAAATACATTTGCAATTTCAGGTACCGGACATGCCTGGCAATAAGCCAGCCACTCACCGGTTTTTACAGCACGATCACCAATACTATTAAACCAAGAATATTCAACTGCATTTGTTGGTTGAAGATTTAAAATTATAACCGGCACTTTTGTTTTTTGAACTACTGGAAGGACGGTTGAAGATAGTGCATACGTGGATACATATAAAAATATTAATGAAACGTCTTCCTTTTTAAAAAGTTCAGCTGCATCTCTTGCTTTTTCAATTGTATCAACTAAGCCAGCGTCAATAATTTCAGCTTCATTTTGTTTTAACCTATTAGAGATACCAACTCTATACTTTTCGAGTTTCTCTAATAATCCGGGGAATTGTTCCCAGTATGTCTTAAGTCCAATTGAGAACAAGCCAATTTTTGCTTTTTCGGTATTCATTCTCTTTTTCCTTTATACCCTTAATGCTTTTCGAAATCGTTTAAGTTTTTAATTAAAAAAATATCCCTTTCCCTAGAATTAATACAAATTACAAAATCGCTTTCGAAAACCTTTAAGCAAAGGTATTTTATTGAAAGGTTATTGTCAAGTAAAATTTTCGTTATTATATACTTGACGAACTTATTTCATTCAATCTTGATGAAAAAAGATATCCACGAAAAGCTAAAAGAATTGATCAATCTAGTCGGAAAAATCAATACTGGTACATAATTCGGTACATAGAAAGAAAATCATTTCACTAACATCAAATAAAAATCCCTCGTAAGTTGTTATCTTACAAAGGATTATTGAGCTGCCCCGTCAGGGGTCGAACCTGAAGTCTCCTGATCCAGAGTCAGGCGTGTTGCCAATTACACCACGGGGCAAATTCTACAAACAAAATTATTAATAAAATTACAAAAGAAAAAATTGTGCTGCCGATTTAAAACAAAAAGTGCAGCTACCCGCTGCACTTTTTTCTATCTAAAATTATTAATCACCTAAATTTCTAACATTCAGCCAGAACGGAACATCATTAACATCAAATACTTCACCGGCTCGGTTAAATGGATCGCCGCCAGTTTCAATTATTAACAATCTTCCTTGTGTAGAGGTATGATATGCATCTGTTGGATAATCAACCCAAACATAAGCACCGGTTGAAGGTTGATTTAATACAAGTGCAGTCCAGGTTACACCATCATCCATACTATAATAAATATCAACTGTCTCTACAGCATAGGAATTCCAAATTACTGTTAGGTTATCTCCATAATCAGGATGACCTTTATAGAAATCTTCGCCGGTATTTGGAAATTCAAGTCTGATCCATTTATTACTGTGAAGAGAGAAAAAGCTATCGGATTCATCTTTCGGACTTCCATCTTCAGGGTCACTTATTCTAACTAAACATAAATCTGAACTATCTTCTTGAACCGGGAAAGTTGCTTTAAACATTCCATCATTGGGCGTACTTTCAACAAGAGTCTGCCAAGAACCGCCACCGTTAGTTGATAACTCTATTTTTACATTAATCAAATTCGTTGCATTCCATTTTACTTCATACTGATCTGCAGCCGGATAATGGAGCCATTCTTCACCACCGTTTGGTGCAACTATTTCAATATAGGATGCCGGTTTCACTTTAAATACGCCACTGATTAGAGATGCTGAATTGTCTGTAGCTGTTATTCTAATTACATAACTATCATCAACTACAGAGAAACTTGTTCTGTAACTACCAATGTTTTGCAAACTATCAACTAAAGTGAACCAATCTGTAGGATCAGTTACATCTTGATAATTATATTCGATCTTAACTTTTTCTATACCGGTTGATTCCCAAAGAATTGTAACCGGTTCGCCTACTATTACTTCATCACCATTTTGTGGGAAAAGAATATTCTGAATTTCTGCTGTTAGTAAAATTGAAAATGATGCATCGCTGACATCCGAAATAACTCCGCCGGTATCACCAACACGAACTTTGCATTGAGTTGAATTCAGTGATGCCGGAATAGTCCATGCATAAGAACCGGTATTGGCTTCATTATCTGCAATCAAAGTCCATGTTAAACCATTATCAGTCGTAAATTCAATTTTAACTAAGCTGATCCCTTTAGAATCCCATGTAATATTTCGGGTTTGCCGCTCACGCCATTTTTCCCCACCGTTTGGACTAGTAACTATGACACTCTGCACAATCTGGTTAGTCAAACTAAAATTCTGATCAGATACATCGTATGGAACACCATCATTAGCATCACTTATTCTGATACGACATTGTTCAGAATTTGTATTTAATTGCGGATCAAGTGCGGTATCCCATGAGTAAGTACCGATACTTGGCGTATTACTAATGATTGTTGCCCAGGATGCGCCTCCGTTAAGGGTATATTCAATTTTAACATTCGCAACATTTTCTGAAGTCCATTGAATTGAGACTTTATCACCGAAAGAAATAGTTTCACCTCCATTAGGAGAAACAACTGCTAATGATGGTTCGGGATCAATACTGAATAGTTCATCGCTTGTATCGAAAGGTAAATTATCAGAAGCGTCACTAATCCTAATTCTGCAATTTGATGATGCCGTACCGGGGATAGGCAACCATGTATAGAATCCGTCACTTTCAGTACTGCTAACAATTTCAATCCAGTTTGAACCATTGTTGGTCGTATATTCAATTTTTACGTTCTGTACACCGAATGAATTCCATGTTATATTCAGCGAGCTTCCGGCAAGATAATGCTCTCCTCCATTAGGAGTAACAACAGTAATCACTTGCCCAATTTGATTTGTAATTTGGAAATTTTCATCTGAAACATCCGACGGGATTCCATCATCAGCATCACTGACTTTTATTTTGCACTGTAAAGAATTAACTGCTGGAACATCACTCCAATAATACGAACCGATACTAGGAGTGCTGTTAATTATTGTTACCCACTCCGCACCACCGTTGGTCGTGTATTCAATCTTAACATTTGCAACACTGACCGATGTCCATTGAATATCTACAAGTGACCCGGTGTAAATTAATTCCCCACCGTTAGGTTGTACCACAACAATATCCGGTTCGGGTGCAATGCTAAAGTAATTATCGCTTTCATCACTTGGAGTGTTATCGGCAGCATCGCTTATCCTAACCTTACAATTTGTAGAAGTAACAGCCGGAATTTGGGTCCAGGTATAGAATCCATCGCTTGCAGTGCTTGAAGTTATTGTGGTCCAGTTCAAACCATTGTTAGTAGTAAATTCAATTTTAACATTTGCAATCCCTGATGCTTCCCATGTGATATTTTGCGAAGAACCGGCTGGCCATTCTTCGCCACCATTTGGAGAAGTAACAGTTATTAATTGATTCCCCGGTTGTGTAATAGTAAAATTATCATTAGAAATATCTGCCGGAATACCATCATCAGCATCACTGATTCTTACCCTACATTGCAGAGAACTTACATCAGGAATTGTATTCCATGAATAAGCACCATCACTCGGAGTTGAATCGGTAATTATATTCCAGGTTGCACCATTGTTTGTAGTATATTCAATCTTTACAAACTCGATGTTGTTCGAAGTCCACAAAATATTATTGCTTGAACCGGGGTACCATTCTTCACCGCCGTTCGGACTTAGTACAGTAATTTTTGGTTCAGGCAATACTGTAAAGGTACCGTCACTTTCATCAACCGGATAACCATTTTCAGCTTCGAAAATTCTTATCTTAAATTGAGTACCTGAGCCGCTGAAACTAAATGCGTATTCACCATCGGAAGGTGTTTGCTCAACGATTGTTGTCCACGTTATTCCATTATCAGGTGTATAATCGATAAACACATTTTCAACGCCGATTGAAGTCCACTTGATTGTGTCAATTTTTCCGGCTGTCCATGTTTCTCCACCGTTAGGTTGAATAATTTTCAATTCCGGTTTGGGGACAATTTTAAAGGTTGCATTACTTTGATCGACCGGATCGCTATCGGTTGCATCACTTATTCTAATCAAACATTGTGTAGAAAGTGAATTTGGTACGTTCCATTCATAAGCACCGGTGTTCGCGTGATTATCTACAATCGTGTTCCATGTTAAACCGTTATTGGAAGTGAATCCAATTTTAACTTGCTGAATACCACTGGAATTCCATGTAATATTTTGTGAGGTACCGGCTTGCCAGCTTTCTCCACCGTTTGGCGATGTAACTTCAACAATTTGTGTAACTTGATTTGTAATCGTAAACACACTGTCAGAAACATCAGATGGTTCATTATCAAGCGCATCATAAATTCTTATTTTACATAATTGCGAATTCAAATTCGGGATCTGATCCCATGTAAAAAATCCTATGCTTGGTGTGGAAGGTGTAATTGTTGTCCACGCAAACCCGTTATCTGTGGTGAATGCAATTTTAACATTCTGGATATTTTCGGAGACCCATTCAATTTTTCTACTGCCACCTGATAACAATGTTTCACCGCCATTTGGAGAAAGTACACGGATAATCGGTTCAGGCAGAATGTTAAAAACATTACTAACTGCAGAAGGGTTGCCGTCCGCGGCATCCATAATTCTAACTTGTGCTAAAGTAGAAGGAGTATTAGGTACCGGTTCCCAATAATAAATGCCGGTATTATTTTTATCGACTGCAATTAAATTCCAGTTGTTCCCATTATTGGTTGTGTATTCTATCCTAATTGAATCGAGTCCGGAACTATACCACATTATTTCCTTTGCAGTACCACCCTCCCAGGATTCGCCGCCTTCCGGTTTTACAATTCGTAAACTTTCATTTGAGTTTTTTATGATATTAAAAACATTATCACTTTCATCAGAACTTTGCCCATCAACACTTGAGACACGTACCTTACATTGATTTGATATAACATTAGGTATCGGGAACCAAACATAAACACCAACATTTTTCACGCTGTCTGCTACCAGGGACCAACTTGAGCCGTTATCAACAGAAAATAGAATACGGACGTATTCAGTGCCGGTACCTGACCACTTAACTTCATGGGAAGAACCTTCCATTAAATTTTCGGCTCCGTTTGGTGATGTTACTTTAATTGTTATTGTACCGTCGCCGCCAGTATCGTCAGTACCCGTTGTGTCTTCTTTTAATTTACATGAGGAAAGAATTATTAGGAGTGCTAATAGAAACTTGATGTATTTTTTCATCTTTATCCTCGGTAAGAAATTTATCTTACGTGTTGAGTAAATTTAATAAAAAAATCGATTATTTTTATTAAGTAAATTATTACAGAAAGTATGCCCAAATTAGAACTTAATATTTATGCCCTAAAGTTAAGGTTGAAATGATCAAAACAAAATATTACATGTCAATTTTACTCATTGTTCTTCCATTAAGAGTATTATCACAAAATATTGTGCCCTTTGCTGAAATCGGGCAGTTCAATTCGGCAAATTCAATATCTATCAACTCGACCGGTTTCATATTCGTAATAGACGAAGCCGGTAACGAGATTATTAAGCTTGACACCTTAGGTAATGAAGTTAACCGAATCGGCGGATACGGTTGGGATTCATATTCATTTGATTCTCCATCCGACATTTTTACCAACACTCTTAATATTTATATAGCCGATAAGAACAATGATAGGATCCAGATTTATGATAAAGATCTAAACTTTCTTTCTTCGTTTTCAACGAAAGATAATGAAAATATACAATTCAGGTATCCTACCGGCGTAGCGGTCTATTCGCAAGGTGATCTTTTCATTTTAGATTCGGATAATTCAAGAATATTAAAATTTGATCTGCGAGGAGATTTTATCACAACAATTGGGGGAATTGAGAGCGGTAATTATGTTCTAAATAATCCGAAAAAATTTACTCTAATGCCGAATGGCAATTTGATAGTTATTGATAACAATAACCTTGTTTACTTCGATCAGTTCGGCAATTACATAAACAATGTTAAACTTGAATATGAACCGGCAAATATCAATTCATTATTTGACATTGTAGCAATCGTCTCCGGGAAAAATATTTACTATGGTAAAATCCCGGATATCCCGGGAAGTAGTTCGCTTAATTTGTTCTCACCTAAGATAGTCGATGATGCCCGTGATGCTGTAATATTTAATTCCAAGATGTATGTGTTAACCGAAAAGCAAATATATGTTTATCAAATTACAGATTAATAAATTGAGTTTACTTTACAGAATATTTATAACGTTGTTAATATTTCTTTTTGTAGCTTCAATTTTTTTTGAAATAGTAATCCATACAATACCACAAGCTGCTTATCTCTTCCCGTTCGTAAAAAAAGGTTTTTCATTGATATGTCACCAAAACGACGAAAAGATAATTAGTTTATTTGGATTTCATTCATTGGTCTGTGCAAGATGTACAGGCATTTACCTTGGAATGTTTTTGATAAGTATTTATACGATGATAAGACCGATAATCAAGACTGCCGGTTACAAATTATTTATAATCTTTACCGCACCCATGATTGCAGATGTGATATTTGTTAACATGAAACTTTATCATTACTCTAAAATTTCTGCAATTATCACGGGGCTACTTTTTGGTTCGATTCTATTTGTTTATCTTTACAACGGGTTGAATTTACTAATTATTGAAAATCGAATAAGGCACTAAATTGAGAAAGTATATCTCCCCATTTATATGCGGTTTCGGAGCGGGCGTTTTACAAGTTGTACCAGTAGCAAAAAGTTTAGCATGTTGTTTTATTGTTCCCCTTGCCGCTTTTCTTTCATTGTATTTAGAGTTAAAAGCCAACCCTTCATCAGAACAGATACAACTTAAGAAAGGATTAATTTTCGGGTTACTCACCGGTCTATTCGCAGCCCTATT
Source organism: Melioribacter roseus (assembly GCA_020723165.1). Taxonomy (GTDB): domain Bacteria; phylum Bacteroidota; class Ignavibacteria; order Ignavibacteriales; family Melioribacteraceae; genus DYJK01. The sequence goes on from DYJK01000070.1 coordinate 15,975, forward strand.
CGGGAGCTTCTTTGATATATTCATAACATTGATAACTAAGAACAATGACATCGTTGCAACATTCCCGGAACTTCAGAAAATGATAAACGGATTTCCGCTTTCCGAAGAACTAAAAAATGAAGTATTAAGATTATTTAACAATGTACGTCGTGAAATACTGCAATACGGTTTTTCACCGCTCTATACAGTATCGGTAATTATTAACAATCTCGTAATAAATTCCATATTCGGAATGATAGGCGGTCTAGTCGGTGTCCAGGCAATCAACAGCAAATTAAAAAATCAGAATTAAAATGATATCAGCTTTAATTTTTTGCGGACATTTATTTTTTGTGCTATATATCTTTACCAAGAAATGGCAAGATGAATCCTTATCGTCTGCCTTCATAAATCTCTCCTTAATAATAATATTATTTTCTGTCGGATGGTCTGTTACAACATCAGTAGTCAAAATATTTTTTGAGAGCAAAGGATTCGGGCTGCATTTTGATGCAGACACTATTTCTTTAACTATTCTTTCAATAGTAGAATATTTTTTCTACCGATTTTATTACCGCGAAAAGGGAACTACTGAAGACGATAAGGGAAAGTAATAACAACTGTTTGATCAATCTGTTTTGCTTTTAGCGGCAGAGGTTCAAAACGCCACTGTCTTAGAGAGTTGATAGCTGTCAACTCTAATCTTGCATCTGCTTTTATTAACGGGAAAATTTTTCCAACAGTTCCATCCGGTAAAATTGTAAATCTAAGTTTAACATCAATCTCTTTTGAAACACCTTCCGGGTATTCGGGTAATGAATAGCTATAAATTTTCCGCATACCCTTACCGCCGAAATCAATTTCAAAACCAAAACCGCCTTCACCTTCCCCTTCGGGTTCCGTACCTTTTGTTTTATTCACATCGTTATTAAGCGGTTTAGTTTTTTCTGCGGCAATAGATTCTTTTTGTTTCTTCTTATCGGCTTCTAAAACTAAATTTTCTTTATCGCGGTTAGTTGTTTCAGGTAGTTTAACTTTTTTTTGTTCTTCGGCTTTTGTGATTTTCTTTTCTTCTTTAGGTTCGTTTTTTTTAGTTTCAGCATCTATGCCAAAAGGTCCGGCACTTCCCATATTCAGTCCGCTGCCAAATCCAATTGTTACATATTCGTCTTCTTCCATCCCGACTGAAAAACTAATGAATGCAAACAAGATTATCAGCAAAACATGGATTACAAATGAAGTGATATAAGATATGGTACGCGGACTTCTATTCATTATATACTAATCTTTTCTGTTTCAATTGTAAATCGTTCGATCCCTATTCCTTTGGCTTTATCTATTACTTTTATAACCAGGTCAATCTTAACCGATTTATCGGCGCGTATAATTAAATTATCTTCAGATGAAGATTTTTTTATCTGCTCAAGGTTTCCGGCAAGTTTATCAATAGATATTTCTTTAGAGCCGAGATAAACACGATTCTGTTCGGTTAATGTAACTACCATTTTTGCCGGTGATACTTGTTCATTATTCTGCGCACCGGGCAGTTTTACTTTTACGCCGGTTTGAATAACAAACTGCGATGTTAAGAGGAAAAATATCAGCAGCAGCATAACAATATCTGTTAATGATGAATAAGCAAATATGCTCAACGGTTTGTTTGAAGTTTCAAATTTCATATTCTCACCTAAAGATTATATTCTTCATCTTCATCATCGCTTGGCAATGCTGATTTACTTGTATCATCAAGAAGATCAATAATATCATTGGAGATTAATTCCATATCGACAACAATTTTATTTATCTGACTTACGAAATAATTATAAAAAGCCAAAGCCGGTATACCTACAATCAAACCAAACGCTGTTGTAATTAAAGCTTCCCAGATACCACCGGCAAGATCCGAAGGATTTGCGGACCCTTGCAACTCTTGAATTTTCATGAATGCAGTTATCATACCGGTAACAGTTCCTAAAAATCCAAGAAGCGGCGCAATCCCTGAAACCGAAGCAAGTATAGAAAGACCTTTTTCCATTTTACTTATTTCTTGTCTACCGGCACTTTCAATTGCTTCCGAAACTCTTTTATGTCCTAACCTGAATTTTTTCAAACCTTTCTTTACTATGTTTGATACTGGCGTGTGTTCTTGCATACAAAAGCTGATCGCTCCTTCCATATCTTTCTTTTTTACCAACGCTCTAATTTTTATCAAGAATGCTGGAATATTAACCTTAGCTTTTTTCAGCACAATAAATTTTTCGATTACTATAGCCATACCAATTATAGAACAAACCAGGATTGGATACATAACCCAACCGCCTTTAAGAAAAATGGAAAGTAGATCCATAACTAATCCTTTTATTTTTCAAAATTATTTTTTACTAAAAATTGTTCGGCTTCTGCACTAGATTTAAAATTGCCGATACGAACACGATACCAAACCCCTCCCTTCTGAGGAAGGTTTGCTTCAACAAGAAACGCCTCAAATCCTCTACCCCGAAATCTCTTAACTTCATCTTCAGCTTTACCTTTGTTGCGCCATGATGAAACTTGTACATTAAAACCGGTGCCATCGAAGTAAATAGTCCTTCCAACATGTGTATCCGTTTGAAGTGTTTTATACAAATCACCGGTTTGATTTGTTCTTGCCGGTACATTTGTTTTTGGCGGCTCGGTATTTGGCTGTGCCGGTGTTGATTTTATTTTATTCCCACCCTGATCATTGATTGGTACAGAGGCTACACGCGGAAAATCGCTGATATCTTCTGTTAATGTTTGCGTTGTATCGATTGGCTGATCTTGCTGATTATAAATTGTTGTATCAACTGCACTACCGACCGGCTCATTTGCTTCGTTGTCTGTTTTTTTACCTGACATTAAAAAATAAATTACAATACTGCTTATTATCACAAAACCCGAAAAGAGTAATAAAAATGTTTTACCAAAATATTTGTCATCACCTTTGTGATATTCTTCATATGAAGAAGGTTCACTGGGAGTTTGAAAATTATCAAAATATTGTTGCTGGGTTATTGCCGACTGGTATTCGGGTGCCGGTGCGTCTTCCACAAATTCATATTTTGGGGGATGCCCGGAGTATTCCATGTATTGGAAGTCTTTCTCCGTTTCTTCTATTTCTTTTTTTATTGTCGTTTCAAGTTTTGTAAAATAATCTGTAGACAACGGTTTTGTTGACTTGAATATATTTTTTCCCAGGTCTGCTTTTTCATCGTTCTCCTCTTCAGCATCTTTAAATTCAAATGTTGTTTTTTTCGGGGTACTCTTAATCTGCTCGATCTCTTCTTTTAATTCATCGCCCCAATTCCAATCAATGTTCTCTTCAACTTGTTTTTTTAGACCAAGAAAGTCTTCATCAGATTCATCAATATCAATGTCTATATCTTCAGGTAATTCAATTTCTTCTTTTTTAGATTCTATTTCATTAATACTTTCAATTATGTCATCAACTTGTTCCCCGGTACTAATTTCATCAATAATAGTTGGTGTTTCTTCCGGCGTAATATTACTCTTAACTTCCTCAATATTCTCACTAACTGTTTCATCTTCCGAACGTTCTGTTTGGACGGAAACTTCAGGCACTTCAATATGTGGAATGTAATCTTCTAACAACGTAGTGGGAGAGAGCTCTTCTTGAGAAGCTTCATCAAGTTCTACCGGCTTATCAATTTTATTATCTGTATCCTGGTTTAATAAATTATTAGTTATATCTTCGGCAATTAAATCTTCCTTGAACTCTATATCATCGGTTAATTCTGATAATTGAAGCTTATCTTGTTCTTCTTGTTCAGGTTTGTTTAAAGACGCATAATAATCATCCCAAATATTAAAACTAGGGAGATGTTCGGAATCTGCAATTATTTCATTTACTCTTTCCTCGATTGATTTTCTTAATATAGCATA
>DYJK01000071.1:0-18333 GCA_020723165.1 Melioribacter roseus
TCTCTTATACATGGGAATATGACGAAGAGTTCGTAAATCTGCTTGAAAAAAGATTACAAAAATACGGGCTACGTACTTTTGTAATTAAAAAGTTTAATGTACACGAAGTAGCGGAACTTTTACGAACCAAAAAAATTTCATTTAAAACATACCTCGATCGTGCCAGCGATGAAGACCCTGATTTTGAAACTATCACAAGAATCCTACGTAAAAGAAAATGTCATATAATCAATCCTCATCATAAAGCGAGAAAGGTAACTGACAAAGCTTTCATGCACAAAAAACTTGAAAAGAAGAATTTTCTATTACCCAAAACTTCCATTATTCAGCCATATGATTGGGATGAAGAACTAAAAATTACAAGCGATGAATTAGAATTAATCGGTGTTCCCTTCATTATTAAACCCTCCCTCTTTTCAGGCGGCGGTGAAGGTGTTGAAAAAAATGCTTCTACCATCGAACAAATTCAAAATGAGCGCAAAAAAAGTCATTCTGAAAAGTATTTAGTTCAAGAAAAAATCTACCCGAGATCAATTAGCGGTAAGCGTGCCTGGTTTAGAGTTTTTTGGGCTTTCAACAAAGTAATACCTTGCTGGTGGGACGATCATACTCATATTTATGATCCGGTTACTAATACACAAATTAAACGATTTCATTTGCAACAGCTAATTAAAATAACACGAAGATTAGCGCGTTTAACTTTCCTTGATTATTTTTCAACTGAAATTGCTTTGACAAAAAAACATCAATTCATCTTAATTGATTATATAAATGATCAGTGTGATATGAGATTAAAATCTCTCCATCCCGATGGAGTACCCGACGAAGTTGTTATCCAATTAATTGAAGAAATGAAAAAGAAAGTAATTTCACTTTAGAAAAAAAGGTCTTCTTCTATCGTATCCAGAATCTTCAAGTAGCTTTTGTATCTCTCAATATTTATATCACCCACGTCTACCGCTTTAATTACAGCGCATCCTGGTTCGTGCTGGTGTGTGCACGTATTGAATTTGCATTTTGTAATAAATTGTAAAAATTCCTTGAAGTAATGACCAAGGTCATGTTTGGTAATTCCATAGGGATCAATTTCCCTGATACCGGGTGTGTCAATAATAAAAGTATTTGCATCAACTTTTTTTAACAACACAGTTACAGTTGTATGTTTACCTTTAGAAGTGGAATCACTAATCTCCCCGATTTTTAATTTCAACCCCGGGAACATTAAATTTAATAATGATGATTTACCCACACCAGATTGGCCCCAAAATAAATTTATCTTGCCGTTAAGATGATATTTGAGTTCTTCAATTCCGATTACCTTTTTAACACTTGTTTCAAATACCTTGTAGCCAATCCTTCGATATAATTCCGTATAAGATTCGTGAACATTTTCATACAAATCAATTTTATTAATAACTATCGTAACATCAACGTGAGAGCTTTCGCCGGCTACAATTAATCTATCGATAAGTTTGTTATTAAATTTTGGTGAAGATGCACTGCTAATTATTACAAGGTTATCAAAATTTGCTGCAACAATTTGCTCAAGTCTTTCACCCCGTATTCCGACACCTTTTGTTTTCGGTGCTTTTCTTGAAATGTAGTTATCACGAGATTCAATTTTTGTGATAACTCCGCTGCCATCTTTATTTAAATCGAATTCAACATTATCACCAACAGTAACAATATCTACGGCAGTTAACTTATCACCTTTTAATTCAAACTCCTTTTTAAATTTACCTCTTAATGAACATCTATATTCTTCATCGGTAGAAGTAATTACATAATCATCCTTGCTCTCAATTTTGTATATAATTCCTTGAATGTTAACTCCGTATTAATAAAAAAGCACCCTATAAAATAAGGTGCTTCTCGGGGGTTGTCAATTAAGAGGGAGTATAAAAGATCTAAAATCTATATTTAATTCCAAGCATCAAATTACTTTTACTATTATCCTGGAAAGTTCTTGATACATTGCTACTGTAATTATCACCAATATCCTTCCACCATCCGTATGCATAAGCAAAGTTAAAAACAACATTTCTTCCGCTATCAATACTAAGTCCGGCAGTTATATATTTTTTATCAAAATCACTTGAGTCCTCTTTATAAGGGGAAGGCATATAAATAAATCCTCCCCTTACATAAAAATCTGAATAAGGAATTTGATATTCAAAACCAGCATTAATGTTGAATACATCCCTAAATATTTCTTTAATGTCCTTGTTATTTTCTATTTGATCAAAGACATTTAAACCTTCGGTGAATTCCATTTCAGTATAATCAATATAGCTTACATCAGCACTCAAGGTAAAATTATCTTTAAGAAATGCTGCACCAACTGTGAGTTTATACGGAGTTGAAATATCGTACTCAATTCTATTGTCAATTGGAGGATCTAATACGAATCGATAACCGGAACCAAAATCACTGTATGCATCTACTAAATAATTTTCTTTAATATTAAATTCTTTAGGTAACTCATAAGTCAAGCCGATACTGAAATTCTCATTCATCTTTGCAAGTATGCCGAATGTCGCATTCCAGCCGGATATATCCCACTTAATAATATCGTTTATATAAAAAGTTTCGAAGTCGGACGTAAGCGGTTCACTTGGATCAAGCAATATTGAAGCATCGTAATAATCATCTATATCTGATTCATAATATTCCCTATTTCTTGTCATATCTCCGTTTATAATATTGAGGGTAACTCCAACAAAAATATCTTTTTGAACTTCTATAGCCCCGGAAAACAACCAGCTATTTAACGAACCATCTTGCTTTATCTTACCATCCTGATTTAATTTGCCATTTATTTCTGTAACATCACCAACATAGTCGTTGTTGTTATCATAGGTTGGATAACTTAGACCAAGTTCATAAGCAATATCATCATTATCGTAAGTTAGTTCTTGTATTAGAGAATTATTCCCATTGTTAAAACCGTCAAATGATATTGCATAATTAAAATTCTTTGTCTGGTTGAAACCAAATCCTAAAACTAAGCTTCCTCTGCTTGTTGGTATGGGAAGAGCAAATCCAAACTGGTTCAAACCAAGTTTTGATATATTATCATCTGATTTATTACTGAAAAAAACTGTTTCGCTACTGAATGAATTAATATCCACACCACTTGTTAATTCAAGATTTTTAACCAAACCAAAGCCAGCCGGATTGAAGAGCGCAGCAGAAAAATCGTTACTTAAAGCTGTGTAAGCATTTCCCATTCCCAATGATCTCACGCCATTTACTATTTCTAATTCTGATAATCGTAATGCATCATTAAAATTCTGCGATTTAACAACACTTGTAAATAGGATTACAATAAGTAATACGATCAAATATTTTAGTTTCAACATAAATCCTCCATAAAAATTTCTGAGTGTATATTATCTTCTTCTACTGCCACTTGAACTTCCCGACGACCTTGATGAACTGCCCGAAGAACCACTAGATGATCTCGGACTACTGCTTGGTGAACTCGATCTTGAAGGCGGCGAATACGAAGGATTTGATCGTGGTTCTTGTTTTGGCGGATTGTAACTTGGTGATTCGCTTTTACCACTTCGATTACTTCCACTGTTCGAAGATGGAGTTCTGTATGATCTTTCACCCGAATCACTACGCTTTCTTGATGAATTATTACTACGTGATGAAGATGAACGCGTAGATTCTTTTTTGTCTCTTGATTTAACAGAAGTTTTTGAAGCGCTGCTACTTGGTACTCGAGTTGCACTTTCTTTTGACACTGTACTTCCAGAAGAACCATTATTCCTTGATACACCGGTTTTTGTTAAGTCAACATTCCTATCAGAAGTATTGCGGTCTCTTTGTACAGAGCTTGAAGTTCTATCTCCGCCGGTACGATCAGTTCTATCTCTGGTCACTATATTTCTACCATTGCCGGTATCGCGTAACCTAGTGTATTCGTTTCTATAGCGGTAAACACTTGGGTTATAGACATATGTATTACCATAATACCAAGGATCATAATAGTGCCAATAATTATAACCCCCATACCAGGTATACCATGGCCATATAGATGGATAACAGCAGTCCCAATGCCACCAATAAGGTGAGTAAAACGGATCATAGTAAGTACTGAAACCAACGCTAAATCCAAAAGAGGGGTAATAACCTAAGTAATACTTTCGGTAACGATAATAATCATAATCATCATAATAAGCTTCATCGCTCTCTTCGTAATACTCGTCTTCTGAGAGTGTATCTTGTTCATCTTCATAAACGTATTCATCTTCGTCATAATCACGTTCAGCACGATCTCTAACTGCTAATTGTGTATAGCATCCTCCCAAAGAGATCACAACTAAAAAAACTAATATGTATTTAATATTTTTCATACAACCACCCGGGTTTTTCTTTATGATTGGACAAAAATTATGCCTTTAAAGATTAAATATGTAGTGCAAAAAATCGGAATGAATTTGAGGGGTGTATATTAAAATGTACTTAATTGTTTTTAAATACCTACATAATTAAAAGATTGGCTGAATATATTCGGCAAATATTCCTCTGTCGGCAACATCTTCCGAAAATTTTTTATTATCTAATAGATCCCGTAAGTTCAACCCAATTGTAAGTCCGTCACCAATCGAAAAACGTAACCCAAAATTTAAGAATCCGTTACCGGAGCCAAGAGAGTTACCAGTATTATCGTTAATAGCAAAATCATATTCACCAATAAACGAGATTTGAGTACCTAATGTTTTTTCAAAACCGATACCGATATTTAAATCTTTATCGGCGTCATCTCTTTCTAAGGAATAGTTAATCATACTATGCAAACTTAGAAAACCTAAGATTTCGAAATTTTTTGATGCGGCTATAAAAAAACCTGGTGATTTAATTTGATACCTATTGTACTCATCACTATATAATCCTTTACCTTGCGAATCAAATCCAAGAGTAAACGCCGGTAAAATTTGATCTTCATTCCAAATGCGTACCCGAAAGTTAACCCCAGGCAGATTATACATATTAACTTTACCAGATCCAATAATATTTGCCCCTCCATATGATATACCAAAACTAACATTATCAAAAACACCAACCTCAATTTTCGACACCAAAACTCCGAACGGCATCAAATCAGTACTAACACCAACGTTTCCCTTTTGAAGAATTCCAGCAGTAGGTAGATCAATCAAATTTCGATATTCATATTTTGCACTTGTTCCACTTGTACCTTGTGCATTAAGAATAGCAGTGTTTACAGATATGTAGAGTAATAACGTAATTACTTTTTTCATAGATCCATTATCATTTCAATAACAAATTAAGAAATTAAAATTTAGAATTCCTATAAAGTTAATTACGTATTTTTTTTGTAAGTGGTCCCTTCTTTGCTATCCTTTATTTCTATGTTAAGTTTATTTAATCCGTCTCTTATTAGATCAGATAGTGCATAGTTTTTTTGTTGTTTAAGCTGAGTACGGATATCAAGTAGTAATTCGATTAATTGATTTTCAATCGACCCATTTGATTCATTATAAAGTTCACTAAAATGGATAATACCTAAAACATCTTCTGCCGTATCTTGTAGAAACTTTTTTACTTTTTGGTAAAATATGGAATTAATTTTCGAATTTTCTGCCATTACTTTGTTCACATTTCTAATAAAATCAAAGATGAGCGCCGTTGCACGTGGGGTATTGAAATCATCATCCATGTAATTTGAAAATTCCTGATAGTACGAATTGAAATCAAATCCAAGGTCAGTACCATCAGTAGTATTCTTATTTATTTCATAATCAACCGTAATAGCCAGGTTTTTAATTTTTTCAAATCCTTTCTTTGCGGCGCCAAGTAATTCATCACTAAAATTGAGAGGGCCACCATAATGAGTTTGAATAAAGAAAAGGCGAATTGTTTCAGCAGAATAATTTTTTAAAATTTCTTTTGCAGTGAAAACATTACCAAGTGATTTAGACATTTTTTCATTTTGAATATTTAGAAACCCAAAATGAATCCAATACTTAACAAATTTCTGTTCAAAGCAAGCTTCACTTTGAGCAATCTCATTTTCATGATGAGGAAAAATTAAATCATTACCACCAGCATGAATATCTATTGTTTTACCTAATAGTTTTGTACTCATGGCAGAACATTCAATATGCCAACCGGGACGTCCTTTACCCCACGGACTTTCCCAACTTGGTTCTCCCTCTTTTGTTTTTTTCCACAAAGTAAAATCGAGGGGATTATTTTTCTGTTCATTCACTTCTACTCTTGACCCAGCTTCCAGCTCCTCTAATTTTTTTCCGCTTAACTTACCATAATTTTCAAATTTCTTAACATTGTAGAAAACATCACCATTTTTTTCGTAGGCAATTCCCTTTCCAACCAAATTCTTTATAATATCAACCATCTCTCTTATATGTGCGGTAGCTTTAGGGAAAAAAGATGCTGGTTTGATTTTGAGAGAATATAAATCGTTAAAAAATTCCTCTGAATAAAAAGCAGCAATTTTTTCGACGGCAATATTATCTTTTATCGATCTATTGATTAATCTGTCATCAACATCTGTAAGGTTCATCACAAAATTTACATCATAACCTTTGAACTCAAGATATCTTCGAATGATATCAGCCATAATAAAAGAACGGGCATTGCCAATATGGAAATAGTCGTATACAGTGGGTCCACACATATACATAGTAACTTTTGGTGGATTTAATGGAATGAAATCTTCTTTAGTTTTAGAAAAAGTGTTATAAATTTTCATAAATTTTCCAGAATTTGGGAAAAAATATACAAATAGAGTGCTCTTTATACAAATTAAACATGGAATAGATTTTGTTCGATAATAAGACAAACAGATATAACAACTTTAATTTAGACTTTGACATCTTTAATTATATTTTTATATTTCTTGCGAGAAAAAGAAAATAAACTAATTTTATCTCTTTATTGCTTTATTAAAATTGATATCAACAACTTATTTAACTCTAATTAACGGAGGAATAATATGACTCGTAGACTTACAACAGTAATTCTTTTTGTTCTGTTTTGTACGTCGCTATATTCTCAAACTACTCCAATTGAATTCACTGTAGTATCATACGGAGTTTCACCACGAGATGTAGCAAAATCAACTACCGATATCTACACATATGCTTCTACCGGTTTAGCAAATGTCGGCGTTGGTTCATTAATGTATTTCAAAGCCACAATTACCGGGCAAGCAATTGGAACAGTTACCTGGACAATAACAAGAAGACCTCAAGGGTCAACAGCTGCAGTTGGCGCGACCATCGATCAAATTGATACTAGTACAATAGTTATAACTTATACACCTGATAAACTTGGTGCATATGAGCTAACAGCAACGTCGGGTGCCTATTCAGCATCTGTTTCATTTAATGCTGCTAAGTACCTTGGGTTCACAAATACTTTTGTAAGTGGTGAGAATAAAAATGTTAATTGTCAAACTTGCCATAGTAGTTATGTTGCTGAATGGGAACAAACAAACCATGCTACAATGTTCACCCGTGCTATGAATGCAACCCCTGGTTTGAGCGGTCCGAGCGATCACTACTCTGCAAATTGTATTGGATGCCATACAACCGGAAACGATAAAAACCCTACAGCAGTTAATGATGGATTTGACGATCTAACTTTCACCTATCCTTCAGTACTTACCAATGGTACATACAATGAATTAGTATCACAATTCCCCGATGCGATGATGAGAGGAAATATTCAATGTGAAAGCTGTCACGGACCAGCAAGCAGTCACGTTGGTGTAACTAGCGATCATAGAATGACCGCAACATACGATCCGGCTGTTTGTGCTTACTGCCACGATTCAGGTACACACCATATATTCCCGGAACAATATGATGCATCACTTCATGCTCAAGCAGTCGATGAAAGCGGGCCTGGACGAGAAAGTTGCGTTCGCTGTCATACCGGTGTAGGATTCAAACAATGGGTAGATGGTGTACAAACATCTGATCCTTACTTTGATGTTTCTTATACTCCAATCACTTGCGCTGGATGCCATGACCCACATAACAATACAAATGTTAATCAATTAAGAAAAATTTCGGCAGAATTGTTAGCACCCAATAGCACAAAAGTTAATATTGATGAATCAGTAGCCGGTAAAGGCGCAATTTGTTTCAATTGCCATCAATCAAGATCAGAAGCTAATACCGCTGTAACCGCTGCTACAATTAACCAGCGCTTTGGTCCACATCATGGTCCGCAAGGTGATATGTTGATAGCAAATAATATGTTAGAATTAGCTGGTATTACTTTAGCGTCATCAAATCACATTGGTGCTACAGTGGATGCTTGCGTAAGATGCCATATGTATGGTAATGCACAAGTAGTAGATGCAACCGGAAAAGTAATACAAGTCGGTGGTCACTCATTCAGAGTTGTTACTCCTGATGGTAAATCCAACATGGAAGCATGCGCACAATGCCATGGCGGTACATTAGGTGCTTCTTTTGAAGATGTTACATTTACATTTAATGGCAATGGTGATCATGATAATGATGGTCTTATTGAAGGATTACAAGACGAAGTTAAAGGTATGATTGAAAAGATTAGAGCTGCTTTACCATTGAAAGCCGGTCAGACAAAACCAGTGCCGGAAACTTCATGGACACCTGATCAGAGAAGTGCTTATTGGAATATGATTACTGCCGAAGAGGATAAGAGTTTTGGAATTCACAATCCTAAATATATTGTTAGCGGTTTAAAAGGTGCGATGAAATTATTAAACATTCCAGTCTCAGTTGAAAATGAAGAATTAACTATTCCAAATGAATATACATTATTCCAAAACTACCCGAACCCATTCAACCCCTCAACAAACATTAAATTCTCATTACCAAAAGCTTCAAATGTTAAGTTAACTATTTACGATGCAATCGGTAGAGAAGTGAGAACATTGTTAAACAATGAACTAAGTGCCGGTACACACACAATCCAGTGGAATGCTTCTAATATTGCATCCGGTATTTATTTCTGTAGAATAGAAGCCAATGATTATGTAAAAGTTAACAAGATGTTGTTACTCAAGTAATTAATATTAATTGATATTTGATTGCAAAAAGACCCCGAAAATAACGGGGTCTTTTTTTAATTCCTTTGCCTGAAACATCCTACTACTTAGTTTGTCTGGGTAGTTTTAACCTTTCTTTTCGCATAATAGATTGAGACTACAAGTAATACAATTCCTAACGCGAGAAATGAAACTGTTTTATATATAAGATCAGAGCTAGTGAATCCGATAATGGCAATATAAATCAAGGTTAACAAAAAGGTAATGAACGACATCCACCTATATTTTTTATTATTCAATAAAATGCTTAATAAATAATAAACAACAGCAACAATTATCCATGATATACTAATCAATCCTTCTGGAACAGTATGATATAACGAATATGGAATTGTAAAAAGTGCTGCAGCAAGGTAAGCATTTCTCATCTGTTCTGTTTGTAATTCTAATTTATCCTTTTGCCAATTCAGTATTCTAGCACTCAGCAAAGCCACGACACCGAAACTTAAACTCGCATAATTTATCAATAAGCTTGAAGTTAAATAGGCTATCAGTACAAACAGATAAATGATAAAATTTGCAACTACAATGTATTTTGATCTAAACCATACTGATGTTACTACGACCAAAAAACTTTGCCAGCATAACCAAATTAAATAATCTCCGACACCCCAATAAATTATTGCAAGACTAAGTGAAAGATATCCCAGCATTGCATAAAAGAAAGTTGAGTATCTACTATGTTCTTTAATCCAAAAGATGATTGCCATTGCAATAAAAAATATGGATATAAAGAAATATACCAATGAAGGTGTTCCATATTTTGAAGAGAGCAGTATTAATAGAATAGATAGAAAAGCTAAAACAGAATTGAAAAATGTGAATAGCCCGCTATTCAAATTTTCGGGGCGGGGTTCCTCCCTTTTTAAATAACTGATTGAATAAATGAAAGCATATACAAGAACGAACAATAAATTAAAGGGTATTGAAATAGGTGTTAAATCGTTGCCGGTTGCTGTATTATGAATAAAATACCATAACAAATGTGTAAAGTAAGTAATCGGCATTAAATACATTATGAGTCCTACCCAATTGAATTGTAATCGCAAATAGGATCCAAACAACACAACTAGTGTTGCAACTGAGTAGAGAAAAAATGATTCGTTGCTAACCACGGCTGTTATTAATGCCATTGTTAAACTTAGACCAGCCAAGTAAATGGATTTCTTCCAGAGCGCAATAACCATATTTGTTATCGCTATTAAACACAATAAAATAACCTCGGTTGAGTTGGATTGGATTGCCGCTGTTATACCAAAGAAGTGAAAACGAAGTGTACTATAAAATAAAAGTATCATACTTCCACTTAGAAGATAACCCGCAATATTTTCATAAGACCGGTCTACACGTTGTGAAAGTACAAATAACATTGCTGTCAAAACATAACCGATCAAACTTGGTAAATATGCTGGCAATGATTCGTAGGAAAGCGATAACAAAAAGCATAAGCCAATTATCATTACCGTTGTACCAATAAAGGCAAGCCAGGATTGACCGATTTTAAGTTCCAATTTTTCTTCGCGTTCTTCATCTGTCTCTTTTACTAACTTTGTTTCAGTTGTTTCATCCGTGATATTTGAAAGCTCTCCTTCAATAGGATTTATCTTTAAGAATGATTCTATCTTGGAAATTCTATTTTCGAGTTTTTGTGTCAAACTCAATAAATCAAGATTGTCATTTTTATTCGAAGTGTCCATGATATTTCTCTCCATAAATTATTTATAAAATCCCGCAGATTTGTATCTCTATTTTCATAAACAATAGATTAACTTTTTTCGATTTTTCTGATATATAAAAAGATTGTAATTGCAAGACCAGTAATAATAAATACAGAGACTGCCAGTCCATATCTTCTAAAGTAATAATCATCTATGGATTCTCTTGCTTCAACAATAATCAAAGATGTTGTTGTTAATCCCTTTCCTTTTACAACTTCGTTAAACTTATCTAGATTGAATGAATGGATAACGGTACGTGCTTCTTGTTTTGACTGAGCCGCATCACGAAGCTTAAATTTAGCTTCGCTTATTTCCATACCCTTTTGCTCGGCATCTTCAACTAACTTTTTTGCAAAAGCTATCCGGGTATCTAAACTATCTATCAATTGTTTCATTGTTCGTGCCGATTTATATCCTTCTACATTAGATAATTCATCGTGGCATTTACTACATGCACTTCCCTTTTCAACACCAATCAAGTCATTTGTTGCTGTAACAATCTCATGATTTTTATGACATGTTTCGCATTCAGGATAATTTTTCTCATCGAATACCTTTTTATGAGGACTCCCGGCAAACAATTCAGCATTCAAAACATGACAGGTTCCGCATACTTTTGAAATAGACTGAACACCAGGTGGTACCGCAGCGTGATTTCCATGACAGCTATTACATGCCGGTGCACTCAGATCATTTTTTTCTAGTAAAGCAACTCCGTGAACACTTTTAGAATATTTCGCAAACTGATCTGTAGGAATATTATAACTACTCATATATTCATGATTACTATGGCATTCCGAACAAGTCTTCGGAATATTAATAGGATAAACTTTGGATTTTACATCATGCGAATTTCTTATATCATGGCTGCCATGGCAATCAGAACAATCGGCTGCTTTAACATCACCTTTACGATTTTTCATCCCATGTATACTCGTTAAGTATTTTTGATATTGATCAATCGGCATTGAAGGATTATACGATCTCATATAAATAGCATTGCTATGGCACTTAGAACATGTTGCCGGAATATTTAATGAATAAACCGGTGAAGCCGGATTAGAGACTGGAACAATCCCATGAGCATTATGACAATTAATGCATTGAAGAATATTTGAATTCCCGGAAATGGATTTTTGCCAGTGTACACTATTTTGGATTAACTCAATTTGATCGGTTGGTAAATTTGAATTGTATTTTTTCATCACTTCACTTTTCGAATGGCAGCTCGAACAACGCTCAGAAATTTCATCTCCTTTTGGCACACCTTTAAATCCTTCTTTCTTACTCATAGCTGCTTCCATATCATCCAATTGATTATTACCACCATGACACGCCGTACACGAAATATTTTTTACAAAATGAATATCGGTTTTATATAACTCCGCAGCTTTATCGCCAATAGCTTCATGACAGGTCAAACATTGATCTTCTATTTGTGCATAGATGGCTAAGCTTCCAAAATTCAACAAGGAAAAAAGCAGTAACATCAATGTTTGTTTCATGATATCCACCCAAGAATTGTTAATACAATTATGAACATTACTGCAAATATCCCGATGTAATTGATCATCCTATTTTTCTTACCGATAGAACTTTTCCGGTCCCAGAAAGGAACTAATAGCCAAAGAATGCCGGCAAAGCCAAACAGAATTATTCCAACAATCTCTCCTTCTACAAACCAAATATGCGCCGGGAAATATTTGAGTGTTTGGAACATGAACAAGAAATACCATTCGGGTTTAATTCCTTCCGGTGCCGATGCGAATGGATCAGCTTTATGACCTAATTCGGACGGGAAGAATACTGCGAGTATAGAAAGTATATTTAGCACTAAAAGCCATAACAGTAAATCCCTTAAAAAGAAATTTGGAAAGAATGGCATCTTCTTAATTTCATTTTCTGCTTCAGATTCCAAATGAAGCGGCTGACTTATACCTTGTCTTTGTACGATCAATAAGTGGATAACCAGTAAGATTGAAAAAAGTGCCGGGAACAATGCAATATGAAATCCAAACATTCTTGATAGTGTAGCCCCGGTAACATCCTCGCCTCCACGCATAAATATTTTTAATTCTTCGCCAACAAGTGGAACAGCACCTATTATATCCGATCCAACTTTAGTTGCAAAAAATGCCAATTCATTCCATGGTAAAAGATAACCGCTGAATCCAAATCCTAATCCCAAAAAAAGCATCAGCATGCCGGTCACCCATGTCATCTCTCTCGGTTTGCGGTAAGATTTTTCGAAGTACACACTGAACATATGTATGAATGCTGAAAGGATAAATAGATTAGCTGACCATGTATGGATCGAACGGATCAGCCATCCAAATTGTACTTTAGACATGATGAACTGGATACTTTCAAATGCAAGATCAGCACTTCCTTTATAATAAAATAGTAAAAGTATACCGGTGAGAACTTGTATAATAAATAGGAATAAAGTTACTCCGCCAAAGTAATACCAGATAGAATGGCGGTGAACCGGCACATACTTTTTACCCATAAAATTAACGAGATCTTGCAATTGTAATCTTTCATCTATCCAGCCGTAAAATTTTTCCCAGTTTAATTTCATTTTGGGCTCAAGTTTGTTTTGAGATTAATATTTCATCTCCTTTAAGTGTCACTCGATATGCCATTAAAGGTTTAGGCGGAGGTCCGGAAATGTTTCTTCCATTTAGATCATATTTACCGTTATGGCATGCGCACCAAATAACCCCCATCTCCTTTTTGTATTGAACGGTACAATCAAGATGTGTGCAGACAGCATCATAGGCTATCAGCTTATCATCTTGAGTTCTGATTAGAATTACCGGCTTATTTCCAAAGCGGATTATTTTGCCACTCTCCTTTTCAATATCAGATAAACTACCGGCTGATACTGATGTAACGGTAACTTCACTCTGCTCAGGGGGTTTGAGGTAAGCAATTAATGGGTAAAATACTGCAATACAAAAACCTCCAAACCAGCTTGACAGTATATACTTTAAAAATTTTCTTCTGCTATTTTGTTCATCTGGTATTTTAGTCTGATCCATTGTTCTCCCACTAATTTTCTTAAAAGGTTGAATTAGGTTTTATGTTGAGAAAAATTGTAATGTTGGAGGAAAGACTGCGAATGGTGTAATGAAGATGCTGGGAAAGATATCTTTGTAAAACCATAACAATGCTCTCTTAAGTTAATAGCTTTTACAAATTCTTTGTTATCAGCAAAACAACTGTATAGGTTATAGATTAATCACTTAGCTTACTTTGACAATTGGTAGATTAAACTAAATATGTTATCGCTAATTGAAACTAAGAAGAATTTTCAATTTATTCTATAAAAAAATTAGATAACTGGACATTATATATTATTTGTAATCCTAAAACTTTATTTTAGTTATTCAGAATGATCAGTAAAAAATTTAATGGATTTCGTTTTAATCCGCCTTCGCTACAGCTTACCTCTGGCAAGTTCGCTACTGTGGACGGGAAGGCGCTAAGGTTTAATTCCTCGCAGCTTGCTGCTAATATTTGTCAAGAGTTTGCTCTGGAGTTCATACTTTTGATTATTTTTGCTTATTAAATATTAATGCTATGAGAACAGAAAAAGATACAATAGGTGAAATTCAATTACCGGATGAGTGTGTGTACGGTATACAAACTTATCGCAGCGTTCAAAACTTTTTGAAGTCAGGAGAACGCATTAATCCATATTTGATCAAAGCTTATCTGCAAGTTAAGTTAGCAGCCGTAGAGACTAATTATAAGTGTGGACTTCTACTCAAAGAAAAACATGATGCTTTATCGGAAGCAATTCAAAATTTGGTTAATGAGACTGAGATTGCTATTCAACATAAATCTGATTCGATTTACGAGAAAATTATTTGCGATCCCTACCAGGGTGGCGCCGGTACCTCTTTAAACATGAATGTTAATGAAGTTGCAGCAAATGCTGCGTTAAAAATTATGGGCAAGGAGTATGGTGATTATGCATCGGTCCATCCGCTCGATGACGTAAATATGAGTCAATCCACTAATGATACCTTCCCTACTGCATTAAAAATTGCATCGATCTATTTATTGAGAGAATTAGCCGATTCTTTTTCAAAACTTCAAAATTCATTACAGAAAAAAGAAGATGAATTTAAAAGCGTACTTAAACTTGGCAGAACACAATTCCAGGACGCTGTGCCTATTACGTTAGGACAAGAATTTGGTGCGTATGCACAAGCAATTGCACGGGATAGGTGGCGGCTCTATAATTCCGAAGAAAGACTTCGCTCGGTTAATTTAGGTGGAACTGCCGTTGGTAATTCCGTATCAGCCGTTAAAGAATATGTTCTTAATGTGAACAGCGTGTTGAAAAAAATAACCAAACTACCAATTGCTAAAAGTGATGATCTTATAGATGCAACACAAAACCTTGACGTTTTTGTTGAAGTCCACGGATTAGTAAAATCCGGTGCTGTAACAATTATAAAGATTTGCAATGATCTAAGATTTTTATCAAGCGGACCGGAAGGCGGTATTGGAGAAATTAATCTCCCTCCTAAACAAGCCGGTTCAAGCATAATGCCCGGTAAGGTTAACCCGGTAATTTTAGAAAACACGATCCAGATTTGCGAATTAGTAAAAGGACACGATGTTATAATCTCTAATTTAGTTGGCAATGGAAATTTAGAATTAAATCCATTTGGGCCAATGATTTCCCATACATTTTTGAAATCTTTAGAACTGCTAAGAGATTCAAATATTAATTTGGCAGTGAATTGCATTGATGGCATAACCGCTAATGTCGAAAGATGTAAACTTAATTTGATCAACAGTTCTGCTATTGCGGCATCTTTGATCACTACTTTTGGTTATGATACAATCCAAGATTTAGTTAAGTACGCACAAAAACATAAAGTACCTTTTGTAAAAGCATTGATGAAAAGTAAATTAATTAACGAAAAAGAACTCTATAATATTATCTCTAAAGATTTAGGTATAGACATTGAGTAAAACAGCCCAATCCGAAAGACTGCATATTTCATTTGTTGGAAGAAGAAACGTTGGCAAATCTTCACTGATGAATAAGTTTATAGGACAAGATCTTGTAATCGTTAGCGATATGCCCGGAACAACAACCGACCCGGTTAAAAAAGCAATGGAGCTACTTCCATTCGGCCCGGTAGTTTTAATTGATACCGCTGGAATTGATGATATAGGTGAACTAGGAATGAAGCGGATCGACAAAACAACAAAAATAATTTCAGAATCGGATTTTGCCTTGCTTGTACTTGATTCACAGACTAAATTATCACCAGAAGAAATTTCCCTCGTAAACAATTTAAACTCGCTCGAAATTCCATTCCTGATAGTAATTAATAAATCCGATCTCGGAATTAATTATGAATTAATAACAGCATTAAAGGAATTGAAATATAATTATCATTCAGTTTCATGCAGCACTAATGAAGGTATATATGAATTAAAAGAAAAAGTTTCCCTACTACTTCCAAATGAAGAAGATCAACCACTGGTTGGAGACTTGATCAAGCAACATGATATTATTGTGTTAGTTGTACCAATTGATCTTGGAGCGCCAAAAGGTAGATTGATTATGCCGCAAGTTCAAACAATCCGGGAATCACTAGATGAAGATGCAATAGTTGTGGTTGCTAAAGATAAAGAGCTGCGTGCCGCCTTGAATAAACTTAACCAATCACCAAAACTTGTTGTAACAGACAGCCAGGCAATAATGCGTGTATCAGCCGATGTGCCGGATGAAATTCCTCTTACAACATTTTCTATTTTGATGGCGCGCTACAAAGGTGATCTTGCCGAATATGTTAATGGAATACGAAGGATAGAAGAACTCAAGAATGGCGATAAAGTTTTAATTGCTGAAGCTTGCTCACACCACGCACAAGAAGATGATATTGGCCGTGTTAAAATTCCAAGGTGGCTCCGTTTACATACTAAGAAAAATCTTGAGATCGATGTTGTAAACGGTCATGATTACCCGAACAATTTGCACGAGTACAAATTAATTGTTCATTGCGGCGGATGTACGTTGACAAGAAAGATGATGCAGACGCGCATCAAACAAGCAAAATATGTTGGCGTGCCTATTGTAAATTACGGACTTGCAATTTCTTATATGCACGGTGCAATTCCGCGCGCACTCGAACCTTTCCCCGAAGCAATTGATGTGTGGAATAGAATTAGCCCCACTTTGTAAATGCAATTTTATACTTGCACAAACTTGTCCCGATGAGCTTTAGCGAAATCGGGATGCCGCAATGAAAACAGCTTGCCCCGATGTTCCTTTGCGGGGTGTCCGCTTATAACGCTGGTTATATTGCGATTTTGGTAATGCTCTTTAATAATATATTTTCTACGTCAATTGGTATTTCGCTATTTCTTACAATGTTTGGATAAAGAATCAGAGGCGGTTGTTTTATTAAATCACATGATAACTTTATTACTTGTAAATCATCATGTAAATATTTTCTTTTTCCGCAATTTTGAGCATCACAACTCATTCTTACTCCTAATCTACAATCTTTCCAAATACATATTCGTCCTATGTACTCATTCAAATTGTTCGATAAAAATACATCAGCACCGCCAGTCAAACTGCCAGACTTTCCTTGAAGAGTTCTACTAATTTTAGCAAGGTGAGTTAAATCCATATCGTCAGAAATATTAAGTAACAAATCAACATCCTTTGGTTTCAACTTACTTGTCATCAACGAACCTATGATAGCAATTCTAGATATTCCATTTATTTTTATTGCTGTTTCTACAAAATCAAAAACAAGTGTTAATAATTTTGAACGATACTCTGATAACATACTAATTAATATTTTCGACTTTTTTCTTTCTTTTAAATAAATTTAACAAGGGTAGAAACATACCGGGCAAGGCGATTACTAGATAAACAAAACCCCAATAAGATTTAGTAACATCATCCCATTCCAGGACAAAATAAACAACTAAAATTGCAGATATAATACCGAATATTTTATTAACAATCGGATATTTTCTCATTAGATTATTTTCATTGTGTTCCATTTTTTATCCCCTATTTAATTTCAGCAAAATAACGTTACAACTAAAGTGCCGCTCAAAACTACAATGCTACAATTGCAAACTACCATTTTGTTTTTAAATCGACTTTGTTAATTAATCCAACTTACGCAACATACTTACTTTGAAAACGAATACTGATAACCAAACGACCGCATCGAAGATAGCGGTCGCTTTGATTTGCTGATTAGGCAATTGGTTTATTTAATTTTTGCCATGGATAAGAACCAAAAGTATCCACTCTAAAATATTTTAGGAATTCAATTATGCTTCCTGAATTAACAACAAAAATCGTTCTCTCTTTATTTTTATTAGAATCTTTAAGATCACTTGGTTTACTATCTTCACTGAGAGTGTTAACCAAGCTTTTTCGGAATCTAATGTAGGGAACTCTAGTAAACTCCGTTTTATCAATTTTCCCATTACTCATAGAAATTTCATTTTCAT
>DYJK01000071.1:18343-19208 GCA_020723165.1 Melioribacter roseus
GTTGTTCTTTTCATTAATTCTTGCAATATTTAATTCGGCTGTGGTGATAACAACCGGAAAATAAACATAAGGTTCTTGGAGAAGTTTATTTTTTGCAAAAGACAACTCTTCTAATACTACTGATTCAGTTGCTTTTAATAATTGGCTACTTAACCTTTCTAGAAGGGATAATTTAGTTTCACCTTGCCCTCTGATTAAACAAACACTTGATTGAAATGAATATGGACGTATTGCAAATTCATCTACAGAGCAAATACCAACTGACTCTTTTGATGACAAAGACCAATACCCACGACTTTTCGAAATATTATTTGTTGCTTTGTCATTTACTAAAAAAATCCATTCACCATCTTGAGGCCTTTTACATTCTACAACCAATTTGACATATCCAGAATCAAGAATTAAATCTACAAATCCATCTTCACCAGAATTACCATTTTCCCAAGGATGCTCAATTACTTTGACATCATAATCATGTTCTTCATTTGCAAATGAAGAATGTATTAAATGATTCAATCCAAGTTGTAATAAGAAACCGGATGAGTTTAGAATTGATAAATATTTTTTGACATCTTCTTCCATAATTATAATTGCCTAACTATAATTAACCCACCGACTGCTTTCAGTAGCGGAATGTTATCTACTACAATTTATTTGGTTTATAATCAAAAAGCACAACTTTATGCGTACTATCATGCACACCTAAAAAATTGTATCAAGCGGACTCTTTACATCCATTACAGTTTTCAAAACATGTGCATAATTCATAATTATCTAAAGTTACGCAAAATTTATGTTGGGTCATTTTAAAATTGCCACGACCTTTAGAGTCTGTTGCTTAAGTTAAATTTTTCAATCTATGTTT
>DYJK01000072.1 GCA_020723165.1 Melioribacter roseus
TTGTCCTGAATGGATCATCGACATCCCCTGGGAAGTAAATAGAAATAGCGCACCTAGTTTATTCAATTTTAATTGATATGGTGTTAACTTCACATGTTTATCGATGTCTTTAATTGTCTTATGCGGATCAATTTCATGCGAAGCAATTCTTGCAAAATCTCCGAAAGTATAACCATCGTGTGATTCAAGATAATTTACAGAATGTTCCTTCTTCTGGAATAATCCTAATGAATCGCGGACTAATGTTCCGTGTATATAACTTTTAATACGTTTAGGTGAATTGTTTCCATACCAGTGTCCGAATATCCAGCCGAGCCCGTTATTTGGGTTTTCACCTTTGATACCGTTTCTAATTTGATCGTTCCATGCTGCGTAACCACGTGAAGAAAATCCGTCCGGTGAGTAACCGCCGCCGCCCCATGCTTCGCCAATCAGAATAACATGGGGGTTTACTTTTTTAGCTTCTTTGTAAAGTTCTTCAATTGTTGTCCAATCAATTAAAGTAGATAAATCGAAACGGAAACCATCAACGTGGTATTCTTTCATCCAGTGCAAAATACTTTCAATTATTAACCGCCTGACCATCGGGCGTTCTGTTTTAAGATCATTACCGCAGTAACTTTGAGCAATGTAATTTCCCTTACTGTCTAACCTGAAATAATATTCCTTATCGATTTGTTTTAGATTACCGGTTTCATATTCGGAAAGATGGTTATACACCACATCCATAATTACAGAAATGCCTTCTTTGTGAAATGCTTTGACCATATCCTTAAAATCATTTATCTGGTTTCCACCGGAGCCGATCCACTTATTCCATTTAAAGTCTTTAAGATTTTGTGAATAGTAAGAAGTCGGTGCAAAAAAATTAGATGTCATATAGCCCCAGTGATTCCGTTCGTAAGGATTCCATGTATTGAATTTGCCATCCAAAGAATCTCTGAATGGAATTTCTACATACCCGAATTCCTGGGACGGAAGAAGTTCAACAGCATTAATCCCAAGTGATTTGATATAATCAATTCCGCCCTTAATCCCTTTTTCAATCAGACCTTTATATGTCCCCGGATTTTTAGCACCTGAAGATTTGTGGGCAGTAATATCACGCACATGCATTTCATAAATTACTAGATCACGCCAATCCTTGTTTAACCACGTTGTTCCTTCCCAATTGTATGGAGTTTCTTTCACAACTATCGAACGACGCGGATTTGCATAAGTAGTATATGAAGCTACGGCTTTAGAATAAGGATCTACACAAACCGGTTTATTTGTATTACTGAAATCTTCACCGCTATGATAAACTTTAAATCCGTAAAACAGACCATATAATTCCCCTTCAATTTCAATCTCCCAAACACCGTTTTCGTCTTTGTTCATAAAATATTCTTTACCCTTTTTATCTTCGGGATTATTGAAAGTGCATAATCTTACAAGTGTGGCGGAAGGGGCGAATAGTCTAAAATATGTTTTCCCGTTCTCAACGAATGATCCTAACTTTTTATTCGAGTAGAATTTATCTAGTTCTTTATACCTTTTTTGAAATTCCAAAGTATCTGGCTCGTAAATCCGGGTTCTTCTTTCTGATGCGAACAATTTCTCACCTTTAATATTTAAAGTTGCAATTAGAATGATTATTAATGAAATGAATAGTGAATTCTTTTTCATATTATTTCACTTTATTG
Source organism: Melioribacter roseus (assembly GCA_020723165.1). Classification (GTDB taxonomy): domain Bacteria; phylum Bacteroidota; class Ignavibacteria; order Ignavibacteriales; family Melioribacteraceae; genus DYJK01. The sequence continues at coordinate 1,686 of DYJK01000072.1, forward strand.
TTTTGAAAAATATAATGTGGTACAACTTATCGCAAATTTCTTTTACACGAAAGTATCGATAATTTGTTGAGGAAAATTACTGAATAACAAACAGATAGGAAATTATAATTCCTTAAAGATAATTCTTATTGGAAGTGCCGGGTATTATCTGAGACCAAAGTAATGGAATCGGATTAGTCGCACAATCACATAAAAATGTGAAATTGAATTTTGGGGAGATTAAAGAAGTAGAAATTTGATACTATTTGAGCAGTAACATTTTTTTTGTTTTCTGAAATTCTGATCCCGATTTATCGGGAGAAGAATCCCAAACCCGTAATGTGTAGAAATATATTCCGCTTGGTAAAGACGTTCCACCCGTCAAGCCTCCGCCTTGTCGAGGCTGATGGAACGTCTCTACATTAAATTCTACATTATATTTCCCGGGCTGCTGGAATTCATTGGCAAGTGTCGTTACTTCTTTGCCGAGGATGTTGTAAACTTTTAAGGTCACATAGCTAGCTGCTTGAAGCTTGTAGGTAATATTTGTGTCTGGATTGAAAGGATTTGGGTAGTTTTGGTATAATTCAAATGAAGTGGGTGTTATTAAGTCGTCATTGTCAATTTCAGTTGTTGATAATACTTGTTTAAGTATCCAATTATCGGGGTCAAATTCAAATTTAGTTACTACACCGTTCATTTCAGTTTCAAAAACTTGTTCCTTAGCATTATTAAAATATGTTACGGTTGTATCCCCGTTAAGTGTCCATAATTTTACTTTAATAGGCATTGTAAAAAACTGTGGCGAAGAATTTACTTCCTGGTTGATTCTCAATTTAAAAGTATGTTTGCCATTTCCAATCGGTGTTGAATTCCAGCCCAATCGGTATCTTGGAAAATTTTCTCCGTAGATCCATTCATTGAAGAAATAATCAAGGTCAATTCCGCTTATTTGTTCTGTTATGCCTTTGAAATCTTCTGTGACAGCTACACCATAAGCATATCTTGAATCATTAGAGTACTGATTCATTAATTCAAAAAATATTTCATTACCAACAATACCACGCAGCATATGTAAAACTACGGCACCTTTTGCATAGGTTCTAGCATAATTAAAAATAGAACCCACGTTTGATAAATCCTTAACGTGAATTGTGCCTTGTGCCTGGTAAGCACTGGCAAACACATCATTCATCTGTGTTTTGAATGTTTCTGTGCCGTATTTAGCTTCGTGATAGAGTTTGTCTAAGTAAGTCGCAAATCCCTCGTTAAGCCAGATATGATCCCAAGTTTTACATGTAATTTTATCGCCAAACCATTGATGTGCTAGTTCATGTGCAATTGTACTTTCGCTGAATGCACCCCATCCCATTGATGTTGCTGTCTGGTGTTCCATACCGCCGCCCCAGCCGAACTGCGCATGTGCATACTTTTCATTTAAGTAGGGGTAATCACCAAACATTTCTGAAAATATTCTGATCATTTCATTTGTCTTATCAAGGTTGGTTTTTATTTGATTCAAATATTCCGGATAAATATAATGGATTACCGGCATGAAATTACCGGGAGAGTATTCGTAACTTTTTTCGTAAATAGAATAATTGGTAATGGCAACCGATATTAAATAATTTGCAATAGGATGACTATTCTTCCACTTAAATGTTTTTGTTCCATTATCATTCGTAATCGTTTCCACAAGTTTCCCATTTGATACAGCAATAAAATCCGATTGAACAGTAAGCCAAACATCGGATGAATCAACTTTATCTGCCGGTGTGTCTTTCGATGGCCACCATTCGCGTGCACCGTACGGCTGGCTTAAACTCCAGATTACCGGTACGCCATTATTACGATATTGATCGGAGTAACCGAAACTTTCGAAACTATCGGGATTGCTGCCCGGTACTCCCTCGTATTGAATTTCAACTGTGAATTCTTCATAGGCATTATATGTGCGGTCCAAAAATATTTTCAGTTGATTTGAGCTTGTAAACATTGTATATGTTAACGATATCCCGTCCTTAACAACCGAATTAACAGTCATGCCGGCAGATAAATCCAGGAAAAAATTATTTGTTGATTCCAGTACTTTTGCTTTTACTGTTACAGTGCCATCCAAATAATTTGGGTTTGTCGTGAATCGAAGATTGAGCTTATAGTAGAGAGCATCTATTTTGCTATCACCGGGGTATGCGGTTTGTAATATTTTATTTAATCTTTTTTCGTTACGGACTTTGCCGGACGAACAATATTCTGCTCCATCCTGGGCGTTAATAATTATAACGGAAAGTAGTATTATCAAAACCGCAATTTTTGTTTTCATTAAGTGCCTATTAAATTTCTAATGAAAGATATTCAAGATCATCTTTTAATGAAAGGGGATTATTATAACCACAATTTTTAGGATATAAAATCAAGGGTAACTTTTAGACAATTATTTCATAATTTGATTATGAAAAATCCCAAATCAATGGAATTATACCGATGAAAAAACTAGCGCTTCATACAAAAATATTTATTGGATTGTTTGTTGGTTTAACGTTAGGAATAATTGTCAATTTCTTTTTTAGCGGAAGTGATTGGGTAAATTGGTTCGCCGGTAACATTGCACAGCCAGCCGGGCAAATATTTTTACGAATGGTCTTTATGATAATTGTCCCCTTGATTTTCACAGCCATCGCTTTAGGAGTAGCAGATTTCAGGGATGTTAAAAAGATCGGGAGAATTGGCGGCAGAGTTTTAATGTTCACCGTTTTTATTACTGCTGTTTCGGTAATCATCGGAATTTTACTTGTCGATATTTTCCGTCCCGGGGTTGGTATTACAGAAGAGAACCGCACACAATTAATGCAGTCTATTTCGAACAATCAAACCGTAAGCGGTATCATTACTTCAGCACATGAATCAAAAAGTTTTATCCAGATAATTATAGATTTAATTCCGCGCAATCCTTTTCAAGAGATAGTGTTTTATCTTGATCCCAATTATCGTGGCGGAGGTTTACTGGCACTTATGTTTTTTGCTTTGATCTTTGGACTTGGGATGGCTTTAACCGAATACAAAAAAGTTGAACCGTTAATTAAAACATTACAAGGTGTTTACGAAGTTGTTATGAAGATGATCGACTTTGCGATGAAGCTCGCACCGTACGGAGTTGCCGCGCTAATATTTTCAACGGCTTCAACACTTGGTTTTAAGATAATATTGATATTGTTAAACTACGTATTAATTGTACTTGCCGCGCTCACGATTCATTTCTTGTTTACTTACGGCGCAATTTTAAAATATGTAATTAAGAGAAACCCGGTAGAATTTTTCAAAGGAATCAGCGAAGTAATCATTACTGCATTTTCAACAAGCTCATCAAATGCAACACTGCCGACGTCTATCCGTGTAACAAGTGAGAAACTAAAAGTTGATAAAGACATTACAAATTTTGTTTTAACAGTCGGCTCAACAGCCAATCAAAATGGAACTGCCTTGTATGAAGGGATAACAGTTCTTTTCCTTGCACAGTTTTTCGGGGTTGATCTTTCTATTACACAGCAGTTGATAGTCGTATTTCTCGCAATACTTGCCGGTGTAGGAACTGCCGGTGTTCCGGGCGGCTCGCTTCCTTTAGTTGTTATGGTTTTGCAAACTATCGGAATACCGGCTGAAGGTATCGGTATTATATTAGGTGTTGATAGAATACTCGATATGTCTAGAACAGTTGTTAATGTAAGCGGAGATATTGTGCTTGCTTGCTGGGTTGATGCTTCTGAGAAAAAAAGGATAGCTTCTTAATCAAGACTTTCACAAAAAAAATCCCGATTAGTTCGGGATTCCATTTTATTCCAATATTTTATCTCTGATTTGTTTGGGCGGATGTTCATGAAAAGCGTGATGATCCTTCTCTTCTTCTTCTTTGATTATAACCGAAGCTAAAATTGAAACAAGCAATGTTCCGAGTATTACCAATAAAGAATATTCAACCGGAATATGCACCCAGCCGGAAATCAACATCTTCACTCCAATGAAAAAAAGGATGAAAGATATTCCGTATTTAAGATAGCGGAAGAGATTGAGTATTCCTGATAAGGCAAAAAACAACGAACGTAAACCGAGTATTGCAAAAAGGTTCGATGTGATTGCGATGAATGAATCACGTGTTATAGCAAGTACAGCCGGTATTGAATCAATTGCAAATACTAGATCGGTGGATTCAACAAGTACGAGCGTTATAAATGCTACAGTTGCATAAATGTGATGATCATGCTTTACAAAGAAGTGATCAGTTCCTACATCTGTTTTAACTTTAAAAATTCTTTTAGCGAGTTTAACAAAAATGTTATGATCAGGATGAATTTTTTCTTCTTTGGAAAGAAACATTTTTATCGCCGTAAATATCAGTACTCCGCCAAGAATGTAGAACATGAAACTGAATTTTTTTATCAATTCAACGCCGGCTATAATAAAAGCGATTCTTAAAACTATAGCTCCAAGGATACCCCATTTTAAAATTCTCGGTTGATGGATTTCTTGTATTCCCATCATAGTAAAGATTAATATAAAAACGAATAAATTATCGACCGACAGCGAATATTCTATAATATACCCGGTGAGAAATTCGAATGCTTTATGTTTTTCATCGGGCGGGAAAAAAAGATAAATAGCCAGTCCAAATAACAGTGCCGTAGTTACCCAAATTCCGGACCAAATAAGAGCGGTCTTTACTTTAATCTTACCCTTACGATGATCCGTAACATACATATCAACTGTAAAGACTATGATAAATAGGGCGATAAAAGCTATCCAAAAATAGAATTCGATATTCATTGTAGTACTAATAATAATTGATGAAATTTATTTATGTAAAGATTAGAAAAACTTTTTGAATAAAAAATCAAAAATGGGTCCCGGATAAAGATTATCCGGGATAAAATTTTAACCCAGGAAAAACGAAAGTAATATACCGGCGGCAACAGCCGAACCGATTACACCGGCAACGTTTGGTGCCATTGCATGCATCAATAAATGATTTTTCGGATCGTATTGTAAACCAACAACTTGCGAAACGCGTGCACTATCCGGTACTGCGGAAACACCGGCATTGCCAATCAACGGATTAATTTTGTTCTCTTCGCTTAAAAACAGATTCATAATTTTTGCAAACATAACGCCACCGAATGTAGCAATCATAAATGAAACTGCGCCAAGAGCAAAAATTCCAATCGACTTTGCTGTTAAAAATGTTGTTGCTTGTGTCGATGCACCGACAGTCAAACCAATCAATATTGTTACGATATCAATCAACGCTCCTTTTGCGGTATCAGCCAAACGTTTTGTAACGCCGCTCTCTTTCAAAATATTTCCGAAGAATAACATCCCGAGAAGGGGAAGGGCACTTGGAGTAATAAAACAAGTAAGTAACAATCCAACAATCGGGAAAAGAATCTTTTCTAGTTTGGAAACTTGACGCGGTGGTTTCATCTTTATCAAACGTTCTTTATTTGTTGTTAATAGTTTCATAATCGGCGGCTGAATTACCGGAACAAGTGCCATGTACGAATATGCTGAAACCGCAATTGCACCGACAAGTTCAGGCGCTAATTTTGACGAGAGGAAAATTGCTGTCGGTCCGTCGGCACCGCCGATAATTCCAATTGCAGCGGCTTGTTGTGGAAGATAACCAAGAGCTAATGCAATTGTGTATGCACCAAAAATTCCAAGTTGTGCTGCAGCACCAAGTAAAATTAATCTTGGATTTGATAGCAGTGTGGAAAAATCAGTCATCGCACCGATGCCGAGAAAAATCAGCGGCGGATAAATTCCTTTTGTTACGCCGAAGTATAAATAGTTCAGCACACTACCGTTTTCATAAATGCCGACTTGAAGATTTGCATTTTCAAGAAAAGGGATGTTGCCGATTAAAATTCCAAATCCTATTGGAACAAGTAAAAGCGGTTCGTAATCTTTTGCGATTGCGAGATAGATAAATGCAAACGCAACCAAAATCATTATGCAATGCCCGATTGTAAAATTTGCGAATGCCGTGTATCGCATAAATTGATCAAAACCGTGCGCGGTAAACTCGAAAAACTGCTGCATGGTTAACCTCCGATCTCTACAAGAAGCTCGCCTTCAAGAACCGAATCGCCCGGTTTAACTTTTATGGAAATAATTTTTCCTTCTTTATCGGCGTTAACATTGTTTTCCATTTTCATAGCTTCAAGCGTGAGGAGTTTATCGCCAATCTTTACAATATCACCTTCTTTTACGTGAACATTCATAATAACTCCCGGCAGAGGAGATTTTATGTGCCCCACTCCTTTCGGTTCGGTAGGACTGCTTGTTTTTGCAACTTGCTTTACAATATCTGTAGAAGGAGAAACAACCGATCTCACTAAACGCGGTGTTTTTGTTGCTTGAATTTTTTTATCGATCTCAACCTGATATAACGTTCCGTTCACTTCAATTTCTGCAAGGTTGTCTTCCACATTAATTATATCAACTTCATATTGATTGCCGTTGATTTTCAGTTTGAATTTTTTCATCGCTTCAATTCCTTATCTGGGGTATTGTCTTAATCCGTAGATTTTAGAACTCCACGGTGAATAAGTTTTAGTTACTCTATTAATTGTTAACACAGTGCTTTCGTGATCGTGCATTTCACTCATGTAAAGATGAAGTGCAACCGCAATTGCCGCATTGATATCGCCCGATGTTTCGAAAACTTCTTTTACTTCTTTCTCTTCTTTCCCGGCCTTTTTCAAACTCTGTTTTAGTTTGAGGTTTAGAATTTTTGTGATGTTGAGAAATAAAATGTAAAGAAGCAGAAGGGAAAGGAACACAACTGCCATCCCGATGAAAGTCATGCCGACTCCCCACGGATCAATTTGATTAAAGCGTTGTGCGTTCTGTTCAATCTTAGCTTTCGAAAGAGAATCCAACGCTGCTGCGCTTGCTTGTGCTATTATTGCAAATATCATTTTGTCCTCCTTATAACGGCATGTTAGAATGTTTCTTGGGAGGATTAACATCTTTCTTTGTTGAAAGAGACTGCAATGCACGTATAATCCTGAATCTTGTATTACGCGGTTCGATTACATCATCAATAAAACCATACTTTGCCGCAACATACGGGTTGGCAAATTTTCTTTTGTATTCTTCTTCTTTTTTATTGATGAATTGAATTCGTTCTTGTTCATCTTGAATTGCATTTATCTCTTTATTGTGAAGAACTTCAATAGCACCGCGCGGACCCATAACCGCAACTTCTGCAGTTGGCCATGCATAGTTAATATCGCTGCGTAAATGTTTGGAACCCATTACATCATAAGCACCACCATATGCTTTGCGAAGGATGACTGTAATTTTTGGAACGGTTGCTTCGCCGTATGCAAATAAAAGTTTCGCACCGTGTAAAATTATTCCGCCGTATTCTTGAGTTGTGCCCGGCAAAAATCCTGGTACATCAACGAGTGTTACAATTGGAATGTTGAATGCATCGCAGAAGCGCACAAATCTTCCGGCTTTGCGAGATGAATTAATATCGAGTACACCGGCAAGATAATTCGGCTGGTTTGCAACAATACCAACAGACATTCCATTAAATCTTGCAAAGCCGACAACTATATTCGGCGCGTAATGTCTTTGCACTTCAACGAATTCATGATAATCTGTTATTGCATGAATTACATCTTTTACATCGTAAGGTTTGTTTGGGCTTTCCGGAATAATTTCGTTGAGAGAATCTTCGAGTCTGTCAATCGGATCATCGCAAACTGCAAGCGGCGGATCTTCCAAATTATTTTGCGGCATGTAACTTAAAAGTTTTCTAATAAGAAGAATTCCTTCTTGTTCGTCTTCGGCAACAAAATGTGTAACACCTGATTTTGAACCGTGCACCATTGCACCGCCGAGTTCATCGTCCGTTACGGTTTCGCCGGTAACAGTTTTTACAACTTTAGGACCGGTAACAAACATGTAGCTTTTGCCTTTAGTCATAATTGTAAAATCTGTGAGTGCCGGTGAATAAACTGCACCGCCAGCACAAGGACCGAAGATTGCGGAAATCTGCGGCACAACTCCGGATGCTAAAATGTTTCGTTGAAAAATTTCTGCATAGCCGCCGAGACTTTTTACACCTTCCTGAATTCTTGCGCCGCCGCTGTCGTTAATTCCAATTAACGGGGCGCCGACTTTCATTGCTTTGTCCATTACTTTGCAGATTTTCTGCGCGTACATTTCCGAAAGCGATCCGCCGAAGACTGTAAAATCTTGCGAGAACACATAAACGAGTCTGCCGTCAATTGTGCCGTAGCCGGTTACAACGCCGTCCGATAGATAAGTCTGCTTGTCCAAACCGAAATCAACTGTTCTGTGCGAAACAAACATGTCGAACTCTTCAAAGCTTCCTTCATCGAGAAGCATATCAATTCTTTCGCGAGCAGTGAATTTTCCTTTTTGATGCTGTGATTCGATTCTTTTTTCGCCGCCGCCAAGCCGTGCTTTTTCACGCTTATCCAGTAATTCTTGAATCTTGTCTTGAATGGGCATTATTCCTCCTGGGTAGAGTGATGAACTTAGAATGAAGAGTGAAGGATGTAGAATGAAAGGATGTTTTGATGTGACAATCTATCTTTGCTACACTTAACTAAACTTTCGTATTCATCACTGTCTTTAATTTGCTGTTTTTATTCGATTGTATATAAGATTTTTTTTTGTGAATAATTTTCGCTTATAATTTTCTGAAAAACTCTACGCTCTTCACCCGCCAAAATAACGGCGGGCAAGCTTGTCATTCTACACTCTTTGTGGGTTTCTCGCAAAGTTCTGTTAAAACTCCGTAAGTAGATTTCGGATGAAGGAATGCAATGTTCAAACCTTCGGCACCTTTGCGCGGTTCTTTGTCAATTAATTGAACACCTTTCGCTTCAACTTCTTTGAGTGTGTCTGCCAAATTATTTGCAGCAAACGCAATGTGATGAATTCCTTCTCCTTTTTTCTCGATAAACTTTCCAATCGGTCCATCAGGTTCAGTTGATTCGAGCAATTCAATTTTTGTTTGACCGATCATAAAGAATGCAGTCCTTACTTTTTGATCTTTCACTTCTTCGATAGCATAACATTTTAATCCGAGAACATTTTCGTAGTATTTAATAGATTCATCCAAATTTTTTACCGCAATACCGATGTGTTCTATATGTGTTGGTTCCATTTTATCCTCTTAAGTAATTCTCAATTCTAAATTTTCAATTCGCAATTAAATAACAACGTGCTCTTTGTATTCTCCAAATACTTCTCGCATTGTATTACAAATTTCTCCGATGCTTGCGTAAACTTTTACAGCATCTAAAATGTACGGCATGACATTATCTGTTCCTTCTGCTGCTTTTTTCAATGCATCGAGTTTCGTTTTTACTTCGTTACCATTTCGCTGTGCGCGTACTTTATTCAAAAATTCAATTTGCTCACGTTGAACTTTTTCATCGATCTTCAACAAGTCGTTATTCTTTTTTTCTTGTTCAACAAATTTGTTGACACCTACAACAATTCGTTCCCCTTTTTCCAATTCTTGATTGAAGTGGTAAGCAGATTTTTGAATTTCCGTTTGAATGTACCCGGCTTCAATTGCGTTAATTATTCCGCCCATTGCATCAATTTTGCTAATGTATTCTTCGGCTTCTTTTTCGATTTGGTCCGTGAGAGTTTCAATATAATATGAACCGGCGAGCGGATCGATTGTGTTTGTTACTCCGCTTTCGTAAGCAACAATTTGCTGTGTTCGCAAAGCAATCTTTACAGATTCTTTTGTTGGCAGTGCAAGTGCTTCATCTCGCGAATTAGTGTGCAAGCTTTGTGTACCGCCGAGTACCGCCGCCAATGTTTGAATTGTTACTCGAATTATATTGTTATCAACTTGCTGTGCGGTAAGAGTAGAACCGGCAGTCTGCGTATGGAAGCGAAGCATCATTGATTTATCTTTTTTGGCACGGAATCTTTCTTTCATAATTTTTGCCCACAATCTGCGAGCAGCACGGTACTTTGCAATTTCTTCAAACAGATCATTGTGTGCATTAAAGAAAAAGGAAAGTTGTCCGGCAAATTCATCAACATCGAGTCCGGCTTTAATTGCAGACTGAACGTAAGCCATACCGTCTGCAAGAGTGAATCCGACTTCTTGAGCAGCGGTAGAGCCGGCTTCCCTAATGTGATAACCCGAAATTGAAATTGTATTCCACTTTGGAACTTCTTTTGAGCAGAATTCAAAAATGTTTGTTATCAATCTCATAGAAGGTTTCGGCGGATAAATGTATGTTCCGCGCGCAACGTATTCTTTTAAAATATCATTTTGAATTGTTCCACTGATTTTATCTCTGCTTACTCCTTGTTTCTCAGCAACAGCAATGTACATCGCAAGCAAAACTGAAGCCGGCGCATTGATTGTCATCGACGTAGAAACTTTATCAAGCGGAATTTGATTGAACAAAGTTTCCATATCCGCAAGGGTATCTATCGCAACGCCTACTTTTCCAACTTCGCCAAGAGCCATGGGGTTGTCACTGTCATAACCAATTTGTGTCGGAAGATCAAAAGCAACTGAGAGTCCGCTTTGTCCTTGCGATAATAGGTATCGGTATCGTTCATTTGATTCTTTCGCTGTGCCGAATCCGGCGTATTGTCTCATCGTCCAAAATCTTCCGCGGTACATAGTTGGCTGAACACCACGCGTAAAAGGGTATTGTCCAGGAAATCCAATTTCATCTAAATAATTTTCATCATTGTAATCTAACGGAGTGTATATTGGTTCAACCGGCGTAAAGGATTGAGTAGTAAATTGATTTTGTCTTTCGGGAAATTTAGAGATTGATTTATAGTAGTTGGTATCGTACCATTTTTTAAATGATGATTGTAATTTTTGTTTAAGCAAATTTAAAGTATCCATAAAGAACCTCATTAAAGAGACTTGAAATAATTACAATTAATGTGCCCATAACCAGTAACATATGAAGAGAGAAAAAGATTAATGTATTGTGAATTTAAGTAATAGTAACAATTAAAGAGAATTAGTCTTAAAAAATAAAGTGGATGCTTCTCAATAGTTGGAATAGGGTTATCTTAAGTTAGAAATTAAATAAAAAAATCTTTTATGATTACTTGACAAAAGAGAATCCAACTTCTATTTTTAGACCTCAATTTTGTTATTATTTACAATGTATTCCGCGGTAGCTCAATGGCAGAGCATGCGGCTGTTAACCGCAGGGTTGTAGGTTCGAGCCCTACCCGCGGAGCGAAAGGGCTTGCGGTAAAAAACGTTAGCCCTTTTTTTTGAACTTGAGCAATGTAGTTTTGTTAGTTTTTATTAACAAATTCACTCAGGTGCTCTGTTCGTATAAACTAATTTATAAATTATTTAGGAGCATCTTTAAGATGGCTGAAAAAGTAAAAGGGACCGTAAAATGGTTCAATAGTTCAAAGGGCTACGGATTTATTCAACAATCAGGTGGAAGTGATGTGTTTGTTCATTTCCAGGCAATAATAGGTGAAGGATACCGTACGTTACAAGAAGGTCAACAAGTTGAATTTGTTATCGCTCAAGGGCAAAAAGGACCACAAGCACAAGAAGTGAAAGTCCTTAACTAAAAATATTATCCTTTAGTACAAACCCCAACCATCCGGCTGGGGTTTTTTTATTTTAAACCATTCATTAAACTTCTTGACATTTTGAGTATTATCGTTTACTTTTATTTATATGTAAACGTTTACATATAAGTATATCATGTTATCAAAAAGTATTAATATTAAAGAAATTGCTAAGCGAGCAAATGTTTCGATAGCTACTGTATCGCGTGCTTTAAGCGGAAATAATAATGTGACTAAAGAAACACGAAGTAAAATTCTTAAGATTGCACATGAACTGAACTATAAACCAAATCTCTTAGCAAGAAGTTTTGTAAAGGGTAAAACAAATATTATTGGATTAATATTACCCGATATATCCGATGAGTTTTTCTCCGAGATCATAAAAAGTGTGGATGACACGTCCTATCAAGACGGGTATTTCACGATGGTCATTAGTTCACATGGTAACAGATCACTTGTAGAATCGATAAATACAATGATGAACAGCCGGATAGTAGACGGATTAATTGTACTCCTAAGCTCTGTAAATGACGAGATCAAGAGAACATTAAGTTCACATAGGATCCCGGTTGTTGCGATAAGTGGTGATACAAGTATTGGTAATTACGATATAATAACGGTGGATAATTATAAATCGTCACGCGATGTTGTAAATTATCTTTTTAAGAAAGGTTACAAGAAAATTGCCTATATAAACGGTCCGTCCGAAAATAGTGATGCAATTCTACGCCATAAAGGATTTTGTGATGAATGTAAAAAATTGAAATTAACAATTAACCCGGCTTGGATATTAAATGGCGACTTTACATTATTAGGCGGAGAGGAAGCAACAAATCAACTTTTACAGAATAAGGAAAGACCTGAAGTGATTTTTGCCGCAAACGATATGATGGCTGTCGGTTGTTACAATTCACTTGCAAAAAATGGTTATAAAATTCCTGATGATATTGGTGTTATAGGTTTCGACGATATATTAATTTCTGAATACTTAACACCGCCTTTAACTACAATAAAAGTTGATACAGAAACACTTGGAAAATTTGCAACTGAAAAATTAATTGATAGAATCAACGGCAACGATACTTCTAAACATCAGGTGATTACTGCTAATACAGAATTGGTTATTAGAAAATCATGTTAAATCAAACAAGGTAAAAAAATGCAATGAGTAAGTTCGAAACAAAATACGGCTATTTTACTGATGACGGTAATGAATATATAATAAAAAATTATAGAACCCCTAAACCATGGGTTAACGTTATTTCAAATGGGACGTATGGTTTGGTCATTTCGCAAACCGGCGGTGGATTCAGTTTTAACGAACATTCGGAATTTAACAGATTAAATAGATGGCACCAGGATTTGATACGTGATGACTGGGGTAAATATTTTTATTTCAAGAATAACAAAACCGGAGAAATCTGGAATCCTACCTGGATGCCAACTAAAACACCGATCGATAATTATGAAGCACGATACGGTTTTGGGTATGCTTCATTCAAATCAGAGTACAAAAATATTTTTGTTAAGCTGGATTTGTTTATACCGCTGAATGAAAATTTAGAGGTATGGAATTTCACGGTAACTAATAAATCAAAAGAACCGCTCGATTTTTCTGTATATACCTATTTTGAATTCTGTATGGGCTCGTCAGCAGACCACCACCGGGAATTTCACAAAACATTTATTGAAACCGAATTCCACGGGGATATCAATTCGCTGCTCGCAACAAAAAGATTGTGGGAAATTCCACTTGGCGACCGAGGACATTGGAACATTGAGTATCCCTATTACGGATTTGTTTCATCTAATAAAAAAGTTTTTGATTATGAAGGTGATAAGGAAAGTTTTATCGGGCAATATGGAAGTCTTGATAAGCCCACGGCAGTGCAACAAGAAAAGTTATCCAATAAAACCGGTAAATGGAATGATTCGATAGGAACAATCCGTGTTAAACAGAATATTGCAAGCGGTGCAACAGAAACTGTCGCATTCTACCTTGGAATTAAACCTAATAAAAATGAAGTTGCTGCTTCCTTGAAGAAATTTCAGACACAAGAACAAATTGCTATTGCGTTGAATGATGTAAAAAAATATTGGGAGAACTTTTTAAGCACATTAGAAATTGAAACTCCTGATGAAGCAATAAATCTTTTTGTAAACAAGTGGGTTAGATACCAAGCAATAGCCGGACGACTTTGGGCACGAACAGCTTATTACCAGCAGAGCGGTGCTTTTGGTTTCCGCGATCAACTGCAAGACAGTATGATCTATTTACCAATAGACCCAAGTTGGACTGAAAAACAGATTAGATTACACGCCCGTCATCAATTTGCCGATGGAACAGTCTTGCACTGGTGGCATCCAATAAGCGATACCGGTTTACCCACAAAAATGACTGATGATTTACTCTGGCTGCCATACATTCTATTTCATTACTTAGATGAAACAAATAATTACGATTTCCTAAATGTAGAAGAACCATATTATGATAAACCTGAAAAATTTGATTCCTTATTTAATCACTCGGTTGCGGCGATAGAAGTTGTTTTGAACCGTTTCAGCGAAAGAGGTTTACCTTTAATAGGTGCCGGTGATTGGAATGACGGGCTTAGTGCTGTTGGACTTGAATTCAAAGGTGAATCGATCTGGCTTGCACATTTCTTCTACCTGATATTGGAAAGGTTTTCTAAAATTTGTGCAAAGATTGGTAAACATGACCTTCAAAAAAAGTATTCTCAAAAAGCTGTTGAACTAAAAGATTCTATCAACAAATATGCATGGGATGGTGAATGGTTTTGGCGTGCAACAAAAGATAATGGAATTAAAATCGGTAGTAACGAAAACGAAGAAGGGAAAATATTCTTAAACGCACAAACATGGAGCGCTATCGCTGATACTACGACAGATGATCGAAAAAAATCTGCTATGAACTCTGTGACAAAATATTTGTTAAAAAATAATGGTGCATTACTGCTTTGGCCGGCTTACAGCAAACCTGATAAATACGTTGGTTACCTTTCACGCTACGCGCCAGCACGAAGAGAAAACGGCGGTGTATACACACATGCTGCTACGTGGGCAATTCAAGCGTATGCTTTGTTAAAAGATGCAGATAATGCTTTGGAAGCCTATAAAAGATTAAATCCGGTTCTAAGCGGAATGGAACCTGATAAGTATATTGCCGAACCTTATGTAACGCCGGGAAATATTGATGGACCCGATTCACCCAATTATGGAATGGCCGGATGGACCTGGTATACCGGTTCAGCTCAATGGTTTGCAAAAGAGGTTCTTGAATGGATACTTGGTGTTCGTCCTTCTGAAAATGGTTTGCTGATTGATCCGTGTATTCCTAAAGACTGGCAAGAATATAAAGTTAAAAGGACTTTCCGCGGTACTGTATATAATATTACTGTTAAAAACGGGAGTAATGTTTCTTATGGAGTTAAAGAGATAATTATTGATGGAGTATCACAAAAAGAAAATTTGATTGCACCTCAGTCGAAGAAAAATGTAATTGTTGAAGTTATTCTATAATGATAAATGCAGATAAATTAAGAAAGAAAATTTTGATGATAAATCAATAAAGGATTATCATGAAAAATAAAATTGCATTAATAATAACATTACTGCTTTCAATATCATGTACAGGTAATTCTCAATCAACATATAAACCGTATTGGGAAAATAAGTTCGAGCTTTCAGCAGAGCAAAAGACTTTTCTTGATACACTTCAATACAAAACATTTCTTTTTTTTATAGAGCAGATTAATCCAGAAAACGGGTTGGTAAAAGACAGATCTACAGATACTTCGCCGGCTACAATAGCAGCCACCGGTTTTGCTCTTCCGATATGGGCTATAGGTGCAGAGAAAGGTTGGATTACAAGAGAAAAAGCTTCTGAATTAACGTACAACCAGTTAAACTTTTTTTATAACTCGGAACAGAGCTTAGATGTATCTGCAACCGGGCACCACGGCTTCTACTATCATTTTATCGATATGAAGAACGGGAAAAGATTTTGGAACTGTGAACTCTCTTCGATCGATTCAGGATTATTATTCTGCGGAATGATTTTCGCCCGTAATTATTATGACGGTGAAAGTGAAAAAGAAAAAATGATTCGTGATTTAGCAGATAAATTAATCGGTAGAGCTAATTACGATTACTTTACACATGGTGCAAATGCAAAATTTCCATATGGAATTTCGATGGGATGGCATGAACGTGAAGGTATATATGAAATTTCCTGGTGGGGTTACACCGAAGCACTATTCCTTTGGATAATTGCTGCCGGTATGGATATGGAAAAAGCTCCTGAAGGTTATAAACAAACTTTTCTAAAACATTACCAATGGCGTGAACCTTATGATGGTTTAGGTCACGTAGTTTTTCCGGCTTTGTTCTCACATCAATTCTCTATGATGTTTCTTGATATGCGGGGATTGGTTGATGATTATATGAAATCAAAAGGGAGCGATTATTTTGAGAACTCGCGCCGGGCAACGTACACACAATGGAATTACGCAAAAGAAAATCCATTAGGTTGGACCGGCTATGATTCTTTATGTTGGGGCTGGACTGCCGCTGATGGACCGGGTGATTTCAGAAAAGACGGGAAACAATTTTGGGGCTATGCTGCACGCGGTAATGCCGGGCCCGATTCAGTTGAATTTGATGACGGGACTATTGTTCCAACTGCCGCTGCCGGTTCAATTCCTTTTGCACCGGAAATAACGATATCAACATTAATAAACATGGCTCAAAAATATAAATCACCGGGCGTTTTAGGTAAGTATGGTTTTTATGATTCGTTCAATCCATATTTGAAGTGGGTTGACCCAGACTACCTTGGGTTAGATCAAGGTCCAATAGTTATAATGATAGAAAATTTCTACAACGGATTCGTCTGGAAATATTTTATGAAAGATCCAATAGTTCAGAAAGGATTAAAGAGATTAGAATTTGAAAAAATAGATAGATAAAAATTTCTTCAACAAAATGGGATGGTCTATGAGAGGCGCCATCATCAAAATTGTTGTTCTAATTCTTGCATTATTATCATTAGCAATACAAATATTTGCTCAACCCAAATTACTCGATGATTTTAATTCGACCGGGGGCTGGCGGTCATTTTCCACTGAAGGTGTTGTTGTGAATATTTCTATTGTTGATGGCTACAAAGGTAAATGTATTAAACTCGATTACAACTTTACCAAGGGGAGCGGTTACTTTGGTATTCAAAAAGATTTTCCGATTCAGCTTCCAGATAATTATCAATTTACATTTCATGTTAAAGCGGAATCGCCAAACAATAATTTCGAGACAAAATTTCTTGATAAATCCGGCGCTAATGTTTGGTGGGTTAACAGACGTAATTTTGAATTTCCAACTGAATGGACAAAACTTAATGTAAAGAAACGTCATATTAATTTTGCATGGGGACCTACACAAGATCAAACATTACGTAGTATTGATAAAATTGAATTTACGGTTGCTTCTTATAACGGGGGCAAAGGCACAGTTTATATAGATGATTTGTTTTTCGAAGAACTTCCAGTAAGTGGTACAGTTACTAAAGATATTTTTGTTGATGTATCATCATCCTTGAAAAATTCCGCTCCGTCTTTCTTAACTGATAATAAGTTAGAAACAGTTTGGCAAAGCGATAAAAAAGAAAAGCAAGAAATAATTTTTGATTTCCAGGGTTCACGTGAATATGGAGGATTAGTGATAAGATGGGATG
>DYJK01000073.1 GCA_020723165.1 Melioribacter roseus
TCTTTTCTGCTTTGACCGGCAGTCGCTTCCTCAACATTTGCCCCTATACTTGTAGCACTCTTCAATATTTGTTTTGACAAAATATATTCATTTTTTGAAGATAAAAATTGATATAGTTTAATTATCGAGAGAGAAAAATTAAAACTTCTTTTTTGTATTAGACTTTGATTTTTCATTTCATATTATCCTATTCATAATTTAAAATTAGTAACTAATAATTTTATTTAATTATTCCAACAATTTTTAGTATTTCCCGTGAAGTTTTATTTCTTAAAGCGGCGGTCTTTTCAAAAGTTTTTTCTTCAATATTGAACGCAAAAAAATAAACATCCTTTCCTTTTTCTACAAAACCTACAAGCCAGCCAACCCAGGTCTCGTCTTCTTTCTGACCGGTGCCCGTTTTAAATTTTAGTTTACTTTCGCTGTAAATTTCCTCACTCATTATTTCTTTAACAATATCAATTGTTCTTTTTGAAAATGGAAGATTGTAATCATAAAATCTTTTAAGAAACTCAATCTGCTCATCGGCAGAAATTTTTAATGAATTATCAAGCCAAAATGTATCGATCCTTTCCCCGATTTTCCCATTGCCATAACTTAGAGCATCAATATATTTTGTCATTCTTTCTCTGCCTACGCGCCGTGCAAGTTCTTGATAATACGGGACGCACGAAACTTGAATAGCCGAACGCAACGAATGATCTTTATTCCACTCGTCGATCCAGCGTTTTATCCCATCCCACCTGATTACAAAATCTGCGTCTTTAATAACGCCGGTTTCTAATCCAATTAATGAGTTTGGAATTTTAAATGTGGATGCCGGTAAAAATCTTTCTGCACATTTCTGTTCATCATACCGAAAATATTTCTCTCTAGTCCTATCGTATATTACAATACATCCGCTGTGATTATCAAAGTATTTTGAAACATCGGCGGAATCAATTTGGGCATTTATAACAACAGAAATCACTGTAAACAAAAACACGAATAAGTTGGTTGTTTTCATTGTTATACCTTTTATATGGGTTAGAAAAACAAATTACACTGCTATCGGGTTGTTTTAAAATCTAACAGCTAAAATAATATGTTTAAAATAATTAAGGTGATCAAAATTGATCACCTTATAGATTCAACGAAGAGGGTAATTGCGGTTAGTTATGTGGGATTTGTTTCTTCGAAAGAAAATTATCTAAACTAAATTTGCCCGGACCAAAATTAATCAGCGTTAACAAAAGGAGAATATAATAGAGTGGAATTTCAAAACCGTTGTTACCGGCTTCAAACCCGTTGGGCAAGTGAACAGTAGCTATTGCTACCAACATTACAAGGATCAACGGAATAGAAATTATTCGTGTTGCTAATCCTAATGTTAACAATACAACGCCGGTAATTTCTGTTGTGGCGGATAAGTAGGCGTTCACCCCCGGCAGCGGTATGCCAAGTTCCGTAAACCATTCTACAATTCCTTCCATATTCTGCCATTTATTAATTGCCGGGGTGTAAAAACCGTACGCTAAAATTAATCTCATAAAGAGTAATAAAACATTCTTTAATATCCCGTTGTTTTCCAACCGATCAAAAATTTTATTTACTATTGTTGTCATTCTTAAATCCTAGTATGAATTTATTGTTTATCATATCTGTAATGAATTGGTACGAATTTTTTTCAAGTATTGATTTATCAACCCGGAAAGTTTCTTCAGCAGCTTCATAAATATCGATTAAAGGTTTTGATTCTTCTAATAATCTCGCTATCAGCCATGCGAAATAAACCGACAAGTTGACGAACTGAACCCTAAAAGTTTTTGGTTCACGGTAAATCAGTACAAAATAATTTCCGAGATCGTCTTTATTGATTTCTCTTGAACCCTTGATGTGTACCGGGTACTTTAATTTTATAATATTAAACTCAGGATTAAGCACCAAAACATCATTTAGCAAATCGCCTTCTATATTGAATTTGTGCGGCGGTTTATTTTCCATCATATAAACTTCTATTTCCGTCCATTCCAAAAGAAGAAGATCGTTCAAGTGCGGGTATTTCATTATCAAATTGTTTTCATTGCTGATGGTAAACTGGTAGAATTCGTAAGGCATTTTCCAGATTTCGTTTGATTGGCAATCGTGGTAGCGGAAAAATTTTTCCACCAGGTCATACCATTCGTCTTCCTCAAGCAAATCATAAGTTATAGGAAATGCCGATTGCAAACTGTCATTCAAAACATTATGAACAAGTTTACGATAGTAATGAACACGGTTCTCGGTCAATCCTTCTACGTTATTAAGGGTACCGGTTCGTACATAATTAGCTAAAGAGCTTTGTTGATTCCTTGTATATTCATGCAACTGCGTATTCATGATTCCATGCCCTTCTGCAAATGTTTTCCATTAAACTCATTTCATGCTGTAGTTCTGCAAGCTCCGGAATGTTAAAATCTCTTTCCAGAAGTACCGGAACATTTTTAGGAAGTTTGTTAACAGTGTATTCAAACAATTCGTAAACCGGAATAATAATGGGCTCGCCGTGTGTATCAATTATAAGATCCGGTTCAACTTGTTCATGCCCGGCCATGTGAATGTATTCTACGCGATCGAGCGGCAGCTGATCTAAAAATTTCTCCGCATTGTATTTATGATTAAAAGCGTTGACATATATATTGTTAACGTCCAATAGGAGATTACAATCCGCTTCCGCTACAACTGCATTAATAAATTCTGCTTCGGTCATTTCAGCAGCTACCGGTGTGTAGTAAGAAACATTCTCGATTGCGATCTTTCTTTCAAGAAAATCCTGGACCTCTCTAATTCGTTTGGAAACATGATGAACAGCATCCCACCTGAATGGGACCGGAAGAAGATCATACAAATGCGCATTATCGCATTTTGCATAACTGAGATGTTCGGAATAGATTTTTATATCGTATGTTTTTAAAAAGTTTTTAACCTTTCTTAAAAAATTCCAGTCAATTGGATCTGGGCTGCCGATCGAAAGTGATAACCCATGCATATAAACCGGGTATTGTTCTGCGACTTTATCAAAAATATTTTTCCAGTAACCGCCAATGCCCATCCAGTTCTCCGGCGCAACTTCTACAAAAACCGGTTTCAGGATTTTTTTTTCAAGAAATTCTTCGGCAAAATCTTTCCGGAATCCGATACCGATATGTTTATTCCCGTTGTCCATCGCTGTTCCTCTTTTAATAATTTCCCAAATAGTTTCCCCCTCTTTATTTAATTTTATAAAGAGAGGGATATTTATTATTATTTCTTTGAGCTCTGTGATTGAGTTGTTTTTACTGAATCTTTTTTATCACCACCACATTTGGCTTCGCCGCATTTGTGGTCTTTAGCTTTGCTTTCTGATTTCTTATCGCCTCCGCACTTGCCTTCACCACATTTGTGATCTTTGGCTTTGCTTTCTGATTTTTTATCACCGCCACACTTGCTTTCACCGCATTTGTGATCTTTAGCTTTACTTTCTGATTTCTTATCGCCGCCGCATTTACCTTCACCGCACTTTGCATCCTTGGTTTTACTATCGGTAGAAGAACCGGCTTTGGCATCAGAAGTGTTTTTATCCTTAGAGTCGGTTGGATTGCCGCATTTCATATCCAGCATAGAACCGTGGGCCGGTGTTGTCCCCAGTAAAGAAGTACGTACTTCGGCACCGCTTCCCAAATTGCTGTAATTGAACAAATTTTCTGCACGGACAGCTTGCGGTGATACAGCGCCGAATATAGCTCCGGCAATTATTGAACTTGCTAAAAGGACACGCTTAGAATTCTTTTTTGATATATTACTCATATAACCCTCGTTTTTTATGATTAGTGAATTTACTGATATGTAGACGGGGGGTATTGGTATTCCTTACAAAAGAAAAAGTTTCTTATTGGAGATTTTTTTCTAAATCTTCTTTCTCTTTTGCTGTCAAGGATTCTTGGGAGCTAATTTGAATTGAATTAATGGAGATTAATTTATTCTGCTTTTCGAACATCTTACAAAATTTGCATATAGCTAAGTGGATTAGCAATCTTATCCTTTCGGTAAGACTGATTTTCCCTTCCTCTTTTTTAATTATTGCAAGAGTTGCTTCTTTGCAAGTTATCATGATAAATTTTTTCATATTTATTTAGTGAGCCAATTTTTTTCAATGCACGCACGTAACTGTAGCTTAGCCCTATGAATCATAACCCAGTAGTTAGACGAGGTTATAGTTAATTCCTTACAAATCTCGTCCGATTCCTTCTCGTCAAGATATTTCAATGTAAAAACAATTCTTGATAGTTCGGAGAGTCTCTGCAAACATTTGTTAAGTATTTCAAAAAATTCTTTCGACTCTAATGAACTGTTATAATCTGTGTTCCAGCCGTTTGGAACCATTTCACCTTTCCAATGTCCCTTGTCATCAAAATAATCATCAAGTGCATTTTCACATTTATCCAATTCAGTTAGAATTTCATTCGATTTTTTTCTGTAGTAGTCGATAATCTTATTTTTTAAAATTAAGAAGAGCCAATTTTTTTCTGATATCTCTCCTTTGAACGAATCAATATTACGGTATGCGGCAAGGTATGTTTCCTGGACAAGATCTTTTGCGGTTTCCCTATCATTTACGCGTAGGATTGCAAAGCGGAAAAGCAAATCGGAATATTTTTTAACCCACTCTTTAGGATTCAGCAATTCAGGCATTTTCACTTTTCCTAATTTCTAAAAATTCTACCGGCGCCCCGTTATCTATTATAAATGCTACTTTAACTCTTTCTGATGGACTATTTGGTTCGATCAATATTTCTTTTCCTTTGATAGCTTCCTCTAAATTTTCTACTTCAAACGCTACATGCGGAACCGTTTTTACTAATTCGTGCGTGGGCGATCCTTCTTCAAAACGCATCCATTCAATTTTATACGGACTTGTATCATAGCCGGAAACATATAATTTATATTCGGCAAGGTAAGTTTCGCCGTTCTTAATCTCTTTTGTAGGTATACCAAGATGGTGGTATTTAAGATTCATGATTTTTCTTTGAATGACTTGATATATTTTTTTGTGAATTCACTCAGCACCAATCTACCGCTTATTTCTGCGCGCTCTTCTAAAAGCTGATCCCAGTTGTTTGTTCCCTCCCAAAATACTTTTTTCATTTCTTTGATCGCTTCCGGGTTACAAGCTGCAATTTTTTTTGCAAGTGCCGATACTGCTTCGTCAAGATCATGGTTGGTTGCAAATACCTTTGTGAACAGCCCGTTCTGCTTTGCCCAAAAGGAATCATGCCAGTCGCCATCAACTGCCATTGTAACAAAAGCTGTTTTACCAACTTTCCTTTCTATAGCCGGCCCAACAACGAAGGGTCCTATACCTAGCAGCAATTCACTTAACCGAATCGAGGCTTCATTTGAAGCGAGCGTGTAATCTGCAGCGGCAGCAATTCCAACACCGCCGCCCACACATTTACCATGGACACGTGCAATGATAATTTTTTCGCATTTACGCATTGCATTGATTAACCGCCCGAACGACATAAAAAACTCTTTGCCGGTTTTGAAATCTTTAATTGCTATCAGTTCATCAAAGGAGGCACCGGCGCAGAATGTTTTTTCACCCTCACTCCTGATAATAATTACCTTTGCATTTTTATCGGAAGAGAGTTTTTCAATTTGGTTAGTAATCTCCCTGATCATTTTGGATGGAAGTGAATTGCTCTTGGGATGGTGAAAGCTTAATGATGCTATCCCATTTATTATGTTAACATTTACTTTCCCGGTTTCCATAGCACCTCCTATGAACAAACTGCTAACTAATTATGAATTCTAAATCGGAAATATTATCAATCAGAAAGTCGGGTGATGATTTTTTCAATTCTTTTTTATTACGGTAACCGTAACTAACAGCACAAGTAAATGCACCGGCGTTTTTACCGCATTCAACATCAAGCTCCGAATCACCCACCATTAAGGTATTATCCATTTTAATTCCAACTTCACTGCTTAATTTAAGAAGCGGTTCGGGTGATGGTTTATGTGCAATGCCAGGTCGTCTTCCCATTACTCCGTTAAATTGATGATGCAATTTAAAATGCTTCAATATCAAATCAGCCTGGTCTTGTGCTTTTGTAGTAAGCAAACCGATTTTGATACTTTTCATTTTAAGTTTATTAATTATTTCTTCAACACCGGGATAAATCCGGGATGTATCAATATAATCAAAATAGATCGACTTATAAATTTTTATAAAGTGTTCAAAATTTGGAACATTAAATCCGAACTCACGGAAAATATCCTCAAAGTGCATACCGATCATATTCATAAATTTATCTCTTTCAATCTCACGCACAATATTAATTTCTCTTAGTGCATGTAGTGTTGCTTTATATATGGTTTCATGTGAACTTATTAATGTTCCGTCAAGATCAAAAACAACAAAGTTTATCTGCATCCGGTTTCCGATAATTGTGAATTATACTGAAATGAAATTCAATGCCAAAGACCCAGGATCATCCCGTATAAAATTGTAACGATGAAATTATAACCGCTATCTACTAAAAAATGCTTAAAGTTTTTTCCTTCGAACAACATATTTACAGTCATTGTAGTTGCAGTAAATCCAAACCAGACCATGAATGCTATCCGGATCCCTTCTTCCGGGGTTGTTGCATTAACATACGAAAGTATTCTTGCTAATATATATGCCATCACAATTTGTGCTATGAATGAAATTGAATATGCTTTAACCGGTTTGAAATCTCTTTTAAGTTCCTCTTCTGTTTTATCTAAAGAATCTACCCATACTTTACCCAGCAGCATAGGACTGTACCAAAGAGCTGCAATTCCCATAGCTATGATTCCGCAAACTAAGATCGCCCAGTAATTGATCGGCTGAAATAACTCCATTAAACCTCCTTTAATATTTACGATGTACAAATACCGCCAGCGGCAGATAAAGACGATTTACGAATTAATTATAAATATTTTTATTGGAATTTATAAAGCAACTGAACACAAAAAAATTATAAATTTTCTCATTTGATAAAATTGTAAATCTAAAATCGTAATTCGTAAATCAAACTCATTCTTTATAAATTTTTATTACCGGTTCGCTTCCGCTTATATAATAAGCACGGTACATACCCGAAGTATTGAATGGCATTGCAATATTCCCATTTTTATCCAAAGCTATAATACCGCCGGTTCCGCCAAGCCGGGTTAATTTATTTATAACTTCTTCCGCAGCTTGCTGCAAATTATAATTTTTATATTCCATCAACGCAGAAACATCTTTAGCAATACCGAGCCGGATAAAATACTCGCCATGACCGGTACCCGAAACGCCGCACGTGTTATTATCAGCATAAGTCCCGGCGCCGATTATCGGTGAATCGCCAACACGTCCCCACTGTTTGTTTGTCATACCACCGGTAGATGTGCCGGCAGCAATGTTTCCATTCTTATCAAGCGCAACAGCGCCAACCGTGCCGTGTTTTTCTTTTGATTTTTTTTCATTCTCTTTAACACGCTGCAAAGCATCCCATCTTTCTTTAGTGAAAAAATATTCTTGATCAACTATTTCTAAATTCTGTTCTTCGGCAAATTTTTCTGCACCCTCGCCCATTAACATAACATGTGGCGAATTCTCCATAATCTTGCGGGCAAGTAAAATTGGGTTTTTAACATGCTTAAGACCGGCCGCCGCACCGGCGGATAAAGTTTTTCCATCCATTATTGAAACATCGAGTTCGATAGTTCCTTCGGCGGTAAACACAGCTCCCCTACCGGCATTAAATAAAGGAGAGTCTTCCATAATCTTAATGGCCGCCTCGACTGCATCGAGACTGCTGCCCCCATTTTCCAAAACTTGATAACCGGTTAACAGCGCTTCACCCAGTTTTGATTTGTACGCCTCTTCCTTTTCGGGCGACATGTTTTCTTTATTAATAGTTCCGGCACCACCGTGTATAATTATTCCAAATTTATTTTGTGCATAAAAGTTTGCTGCAAAAACCATGAAGATAAATAAGAGAGCGATTTTGATTCCGCCCAATAATTTAAAATTGTTCATAATAGCTTTATTCTTTTTGTGAGCATTTTGAAATTAGTTTTAGGAGAGATTAAAATCAATCTTAACTTAAACTATTTTGTACAACTTTTTTTATCTATTTATTAATTCCGCTTCCAATTATGACTGTTATATTTTAATTTTATGACCAAGATGACCAAATAAATAATCTTCCCGGGAGTAGATATGAAATTCAGTCCGGCTATAAAACTGTTAATTGCAATTCTATTTATACCTTTTATCATTTCAGCACAAGGAAAGAAGAAAAAAGATACATACGAATTCGAAATGGTTTATGAAGTAAAAACAACACCGGTTAAAAACCAGGCTAAGACCGGAACATGCTGGTCGTTCGCAACTACATCATTTATCGAAACCGAATTGATACGAATGGGAAAAGGAGAACATCTTCTTTCTCCAATGTTCAACGTACGCTATACTTATCCCGATAAAGCTGTTAATTATGTAAGATATCACGGCGAAACAAATTTTGGAATGGGTGGACAAGCGCACGATGTCACCGGGGTAATAAAAAAATATGGGTTTGTACCCGATGAAATATACGATGCAAAGAAAATTAATGAGGATGAACATAATCATGGTGAAATGGATGCTATGCTAAAAGGTATTGTTGATGTTGTAGTCAAAAATAAAGGGGGCAAAGTAACCCCGCGATGGAAAGAAGTTTTTGAGTCAACGCTTGATATTTATTTGGGCGTTCCTCCTACCGAATTTAATTATCAAGGGAAAGCTTATACACCGGAAAGTTTTGTTCAATCTTTAGAATTCAATCCCGATGATTATATCGAACTGACCTCATACACGCACCATCCGTTTTACACTCAATTTGAACTTGAAATCCCAGATAATTGGACAGAGGACAAATATTACAATATACCGATAGAAGAACTAATTAAAATTATTGATTACGCTCTTGAGAATGGTTATTCAGTCGCATGGGATGGTGATGTTTCGGAAAAAGAATTTGAAAAGAAGAAAGCATATGCAATTGTTCCGGCTGATGAGGTAATTGATAATTCTCAAAAGGAAGATGATGATGAAGAAAAGAACGAGGGCCCGGTAAAGGAAAAAATAATTTCACAAGAAATGCGTCAAGAATCTTTTGATAATTACACAACTACCGATGATCACTTAATGCACATAACCGGATTGGCAAAAGATCAGAATGGTGCGAAGTTCTACTACACAAAAAATTCGTGGGGAACTAAAGATAAAAAGTACGACGGCTATTGGTATATGAGTGAACCGTATGTACGCTTAAAAACTATTGCAATTATGGTTCATAAAGATGCGGTACCGGCGGAGATTAAAAATAAATTGGGAATGTAAAAATTTATGTCAATTAAGAAATAGTCCTTGACAGCAAGGAAGAAATAAATGAGATACTTGGTATCGTATAAAATAAAATTTAGTTGATACCATGTTTTTTGTCTTGATTTAACGAAAGTCTTGCTTTAAATTATCCGCAGATAAAAATCCAGCGATCTTCTTTTTAACGCTCTTTCACTGCTTATCTAATTTAATAGTTTATAAAAGCGAAAAATAAATTCCCAATTATTCCCTAGAGAAAGTAATATGAAAAGGGTAACGATTTTAATATTCCCCTTCTAATTTCTTAAAATGGATCGTAGTATTTTCATCTATGACCTTTAACGAAGAAGATGACGGATTTATTAAACGAAGAAAAACAGCACATTATTTTTCGATAAAATGAAATAGAAAAAATTAAATACTGTTAAATTGTAAATTCTGGAAATTATTTTTTTAATCGAAGACAGAATTTTTCCGATAAATATTTAAAGTGATCTTAACCAATTTTATGAGAGGAGGTGTTATGAAGCTAAAAAGGGTAAACTTTTATTCTGTAATCTTTTATACTCTTATTTTCTTCTTATATAGCTCACTTATGAGTGCGCAAGATGAGCTTATATCTCTTCAGGAACTTTGTGAAAAAAGTAACGCTGTAGTAATAGGCACAGTTAGTAATTTGACAATAACTTATGATGAATATTTAATGTTTTTTTATGTAGAAGATTCGATTAAAGACAAAATTGAAGAAATGCAAATAAGAATTAAATCACAGCTAAACAGTGGATTTTATTTGCCCGATGAAGTATATCTCGAAGACAAACAACGTTATCTTTTATTTCTTAAAAAGGAGAATGATGATTTCTGGACAATTACTGGCGGATATTTTGGCGTTTTTGATGTAGACTATTTCAAAGATATAAAACTTATACTAGAGGAATATAAAAATGATAGTGAGTTATTTTCAGGTAAAAATATTAAAAAGCTAATTCAAATTTTTGAAAATACTGAAATGGTAAAAATTAAAACGTTGTTATTAAATGAATTAGAAAAAAATATGGATGTAGAAAATTTATATTATCTAGATAAATTTTTTGAGTACGAGAATGAAGCTTATAAAATTTTTAGTATAAAGAATTATGGAAAATATAAAGTGGAGAGCAAAAGGGAAAATATTGAAAAGACTCTATTAACAAGTAACAACTCTAATATTATCTTCTATTCTATCATTGCCTTAGGGGAAATAAAGAATAATAAAAGTTTTGAAGTAATAAAACAATTTTTAAGAAACACTGATCAAGGAATCAGGAGAGCTGCGATAGAAACATTAGGAAAAATAAATGACAAAAAAATAATAGAGCCTCTAATTGAATGTTATACTTCAGAAAAAGATTTTGGAAATAGAATTGCGATAATAACATCTATAGAAATGTTAGGCATTAACGATGATGTTAAAAAAGCATTTGAGTATTTAAAATCATTAGAACAAGATCCTTTTGTCTTTCAATTTATCTTGAAACGTCTGTAGTTATTAGTCGGCTTAAGGGGTAAAGCTATGAAAATTAAATTCCTTCAAATAATTTTTCTCTTTATTTGTCTTTTAAATATTGAAAACTACGCACAGTATTCAATTAATTTTTTATCTGATACAACACAAGTTTTTGTAGTTGAGACGATTGAAGACTTATCAATTGAAGAATTCAAGCAAAAGGTAGGTTCTTGTGATTATCCGATTGAATTAAACATATACCAACGTAACGGCTTATTCAGAGGTAGTGTTTTGTTTGAAAAAATGGGTGAGGTAGAAATTGATACTGCTTGTAATCAAGATAGTTGTTTCTTGATAAATACTGACAATAGATTAGAGAATGTAACTTTTATTGTTTTTAATAATCTGGAATATACAGATACAACTTTATTAGGATTATACTCTTGTGGTTCACAACTGGGAGATAATCCAGCACATAAATTTGTTGCAAAGAAGAAAAATATAGTTGGCGTAAAAGATAATTTAGAATTTATTCCGTCTGAAATTAAACTTTTTCAGAATTATCCAAATCCTTTTAACTCTTTTACTAAAATTTATTTCCTTCTACCCAGAGAAGGTCATGTAAATGTTTCTGTTTTTAACATCCTAGGACAAGAAATCGAAGTTTTGGTAAATGGTTTTGTTAATGGTGGATTTCATATAATCAACTTTGACGCCTCTAAATTGAATACTGGTATATATATATATAAAATGAAAACAGAAAGTTATTTTCTATCGAGAAAAATGTTATTGATCAAATAACTGATAAATAATTCCCTTTGAAAGAGAATAATACTCTAAAAAATTTTTAAAAGGAGAATTAAACAATGCATAAGTTAAAATACTTGTTAATACTATTTGTAACAACCATAGTTACCGTGCATAGTCAAAATGTTTCTATCAAATTAGTGTTTGAAACTACTTTTTCACAAAGTTTTCAATCAGGGATGCCATGGGCTAATGTAAATGAAACAGACGTTAAAAACTACATTATTAATAGAGTAACCGAAGATTATCAACCGTTTAATATTCCAGTTTCCACAACACAAGGTTCTCTCACGGCTTATATTGGTAGAATAGGAGACGGTTTTGGGTATGCGGTAAGTGGCCTGGGTAGTTTTATAAATGGGACAGCATATGCTGAAGTTTATAGTAACAGTTTCGCTTCTTATTCAGAATGGCAAGGTGTTAATGCAACCGTATCTCGAATCGGAGAAGCTATTGCTGGTACAACAAGCCATGAAATAGGACACTTAATAAATCTATATCATGCCTATATGTTTGATAGTTTTGATCCGACTATTTCTGGTGCTTTATTAAGTACTTATCAACCTAAAGAACCAGAATACTTACCGCCAGCTTGTACAACTGATGCTAATAAACATTATCATTTAATGGCTACTAGAAGTTATATAACACTTGAGCAAAGAGCTACACTAAATAGATTTTTTTCATTGAATAGTACTCAAATAATAAACTTTGCAAACTCCGGAGGATATAATGTATCAAGAAATATTACGTGGGGGATAAATAGCAAGACTTTCCATCAATTAAATAATGTGAATATAGCCTCTGGAAAAACTTTCATAATTGCTAGTGGTGGTTATACGCATAATCTCAATAATTATTATTTATACGGTAGTAATATTCAAAAATATGGAACCGTTGTCCCTTACAGTCATGTTAAACTTTTACAAAATGGTTCTCTAATTGGACTTTTTACAAGTATTTCCTCTGCTTTAGAACACGCTGTTAATGGTCAAACAGTTAGTGTACTTTCAATGAATTATACGGTTAGCTCAAATATTACTGTACAAAACGGAGTTACTTTAGAAATCTTACCCGGCGCTACTATTAATATTAACCCCGGAAATTATATTATTGTTAATGGTACACTCAACGCGGTCGGTACATCAAGTAGTAGAATAATATTTAATCGCACTGGTACCTCCGGTCAATGGGGTGGAATACAATTCAACACCGGAAGTAACGGGAATATTCAATATGCAAACATCAGTAATTGTTCTCCTGGAATTTCACTTTATTCTTCCAACTACATCAAGATAGAAAATTGCACTTTTACAGATTGTTTCAACTCAATTTTTGCAATGGGCGGCCGAACGTATTTTTATAAAAACACTATCACGGGCAGTTACTATAGCGGAATAAGAGCATTATCAGGCAGCAGTCTTACACTTGCCAAACAAACATTGGGTGAAGGCAATAACCAAATTAAAGACGGGCGAACCGGTTCGTACTCCGGTCCGGCTATTTATGCTGATGGTAATAGCTATGTTTTAGCCGGCGACGAGTTCTTTGGAGATGCCGGTTATAACTCAATAACAAACTATCCATCATTTGTAACTTCAGATAATGCGTGGGTAGATGCGTGTTACAATTGGTGGGGCAGTTATCCGCCAAACTCTTCTAAATTTTTAACTTACAACGGTGGTACAATTAATTATGATCCGGCACTAACAAGTGCACCAATAATTTCAAAACTTTCTACACAAACAGAGTCAAGTACAAATGAAAAATTATCAAAAGCGTTGGTTCAGAAAAGCAAAGGTGATTTCAATAACGCACTGTTGTTGTTAGAGCAACTTTATACTGAAAACAAGGATAATAATCTTACAAAGTTTATCATTGTTCAACTCGGAGACTGCATTAACAGTCTTAAAGGTAATTTGTCAAGTTATGCAAAGGATAAGAAGATCGATTCCAAGTATCAACAGTTAATAAATGAGCTTGTTGCTGATAAGAAAGCCAATGACGGTGAAATAGGAACAGCAATCAAGATGTACGAGGCAATAATAAATGCAAAACCTGAAGCTGAAATTGAAAAGTCAAGTCTTTTCAAAACAGCAATTTTGTATGAATCGTTCATGAATGATAAGCAGACCGCTGATAAATATTATGATGAGTTGATAAAGAAATATCCGGAAGATGAACTATCAAAGATAATTTATCTAAAGAGAGGACAATTGTATGATGTAAAGAATTATTTTGTTGTAAATGATGAAAGCATACAGCAAGAATCATTCAGTCTCGATCAAAACAGTCCGAATCCATTTAATCCAACGACAAAAATTACATTCACGCTTCCAGCAAAAGAAGTTGTGAAGTTGAAAGTTTACGACATCCTTGGAAGAGAAGTTGTTGTACTTGCCAATGGTGGATTTGAAATGGGTAAGCATGAAATAGAATTCAATGCAAGCCGCTTACCAAGCGGAGTTTACTTCTACAATCTTACAACATCTACAAATTCAATCACAAAGAAAATGTTACTTCTAAAGTAACCAAACACAACCTCGAAGGTTTTTGAAACCTTCGAGGTTTTTCAATTCATTCTAATCAACCACCCACAGCAGCCAATTTTCTATCTTTAATAAACAACGAGTAAACTGTCTCAACTGCAAGAGTGAGTGCAAGAACAAATAATACAAGCGATGCATACGGAACCGGATCGGAGGTGAATACCAAACTTCCGGTTTTGAACCACGCATCTCTAATCAAAATAACAAGTGCCCAATTGGACATTAGAAACATCCAAACAGCCGGAAGGAATGCAACTAAATATGCATACTTATATTTAGATGTTTTGTGAAGCCAAACAGTAATTCCAATCAATGCAAGTGCGGCAAGTAATTGATTTGATGCACCGAACAAACTCCAGAAAACTCTCCATGCCGGCACCGGGTTTCCACTTGCATCGGTTAGCGTAAGTGTTACAAAAAAGAATGGAACTCCCACCATTAACAAAGTTGCGAAAATTCTCCCGCTCAACTTTTTCCATCCCGTTAATTCCTGGATGATATAACGCCCCAGTCTTGTGCACACATCAAGTGTATCATAAACGAATGTGGTGAATGCCATCAAACCAAAAGAAATTCCGAAGACAGCCGGTATGCCGATCAATTCCATGAATCTTCCGATGCCCGATGCATAAATAAAATTAGGCGAGCTTTTTACAAGAGGATCATTTTGCGTTAGGATCATAACACATGCAAGAGAAATTATTGCAACCATACCTTCAAGAAGCATCATTCCGTACCCGATAACCTTAGCATCACCTTCACATGCAATTTGTTTTGACGTAGTACCTGAACCGACAAGAGAATGAAATCCCGAACACGCGCCGCAAGCAACAGTTACAAAAAGAATCGGGAACATCGGGAACCAGAAACCGCTTCCTTGCGATTCCCATTTTGTAAATGCCGGGTAATTTATTTCAAACCCACCGAACATCAATCCAATAGCTGTGGTAATTAATGCGGCATAAAGAAAGTATCCGCCAAGATGACCGCGCGGCTGTAACAAAAGCCAAACCGGAATTATCGATGCAACAAAACAATATCCCAGTATAAAAACATTCCATATTTTTTGTGTCTGCTGTGGGTTCAAATTAAATATAGAACCAAGATCAAAAGGTAATGAAGGACCAAACCAGATAGCAGCCCCAACGAGCGGTAGAAAAATAACCGTTGCCCAGGTTAAATTTAATTTTGTGTACTTAAGAAGCAATCCCATTATTACCGGGAGAACAAGATACATCAATGAAGAAGTAGCAATAGCACCACCGCCGACTTTCTGCCCGTTCTCTAAAGTTATTGTTCCTACAAACGAACTTGATGTTACATCGGTGAAAGCAACAACAATGTAAACCAGGGTGATCCAGATAAATACCATAAATAAAAACCATGCACGCGGAGAAACATTTTCCTTAACGACTTCGGTAATAGATCTTGCTTTGTGTCGGATCGATGCTACTATTGAACCCATATCGTGTACACCGCCGATAAATATTGAACCGATAATAATCCATATCAGTGCCGGTACCCAGCCGAAAAGTATCCCGGCTATTATAGGCCCGGTAATTGGTCCGGCTGCTGCAATAGCTGAGAAATGCTGACCCGACAAAAACTTTGCACTTGTAGGTATAAAATCTAGTCCGTCATTATTAATTTGTGCCGGTGTCGGATTCGAATTATTCAGCTCATAAACTTTTTTAGTGAGAAAACCGCCGTAAGTTCTATATGCAATAAAAAGAAGAAGTGCCGCCCCGCTAACAAGCAAAAGAATACTCATAATGATTCTCCGTTGTAGGTATTTTTTTCGTGTTTAAAATGAAATGTTTAATTGCAAATATCAAGAAATAATTTCATGGCAGACTGTTCTAAGGAAGATCACGAGAAATAATCATTCATTCGAAAATTACATTTCATTACCCATTGTGTGAATTAAAAAAGCTATGGTTCCGAAACTGTTGTCCAAAGGACTCCTTCGGAGAAACAGTTTAGAAATCGTAATTTGTTTTTATTAACCCACGGCTTAAGCCGTGGGTTAATAAATTAAACAATGGAAATAAAAACCGTTTCAACGGTTTATAAATTAATTCACACAATGGGTAATTCATTGATAAGTTTCATTTTTTGAATTTCGTTAATGTCTTTTTAGCAACTGCGGAACGCCCGCCCATTCCTGAATAGTTATGCGCTTTGATGTATCCCTCGGCTATAGGAACATCGGCTTCATAACCACGGACTTTTGCAATGTCTTCATACATACCGTACCAGTCTTGCGGTGATTGCGAGACGTGTTTGTATGTGGCTTTCTTTTTTATTTCTTCAGTACCGGTTATATCAACATAATCAGTAGGAACAAATTGAAATGATTTTGTATGTGGAGGGTTGCTAGTCTCATAAAAATAGAGGTCGAACGACAAACTATTATCCATAAATACACGCCATGCAAGAATTCCGGTTGCCTGGTGATCAGCGTGTACATCAAGTGGCCATGGCGCTAGAACAATTACCGGTTTAATTTTTTGAAGAATTCTTTTCAACCTATTTGTTGTTGATGAATCAACCGCAAGAGAAGCGTCTAATGCACCGAAGAATTCAATCTTAGCGCCCAACACTGTTGCAGCATCAATAGCCTCTTGAGTTCGGATTGCTCGCGCTTCTTCAATCCCCTTTCCCCAAATTCCAAGCTCGCCGCCGGTCATAGTTAAAATAATTACATCATTGCCTTCAGAAATAGCGTTTACAATTAAACCTCCGCATGAAGATTCGGCATCATCCGGGTGTGGTGCTATGACAACCACAGTATCACATTCAGGTAATGCAAAAACATTTGCAGAAGAAAATAATAAACTAATTAACAGAATCATTCGTTTCACTTTAGATACTCCGGTTTATTCTAAATTTATACAGAGTGATAAATATTCAAACATCCGGATAATAATTAAGTAAAATGTTTCCTGATTTGAAAGTCCCAGTTATTAACATATAGAAATTTAAAAGATTTGCGGTTGAAGAGGGTTGTTAATTCTTAATCAAAAAATAATCGCTCTGTGCCATTGTGCCTCAGTGGTAAAAAAGAAAACCACTGAGACACGGAGACACAGAGTTTTAAACTGTTGCTTCATTTTTATTTTCTGACATACACATCATTTCGAAGGAAGTGGTTCCAATTCGATATCTGTTTCGCTGTTATTATTTGTTGGCTCTATGTTTTCTTCTGTCTCTCGTTTACGTATGAAGCGTGCTAAAAGTGCGTAAACGACCGGCACAATTACCAATGTTAAAAAAGTCGAGAAGAGCATCCCGCCGACAACAACCAATCCAAGCGGACGGCGTGATTCCGCACCGGCACCAAGTCCGATTGCAATCGGTAATATTCCAAAAATTGTTGCGAAAGAAGTCATCAATATCGGGCGCAGACGAATAGTTGCCGCCTCTATAACCGCTTCGATCAAACCCATTCCTTTTTCTTGCTGTTGATTTGCAAACTCAACAATCAATATCGAGTTCTTCGTAACCAAACCGATAAGCATTATCAACCCGATTTGCGAGTAGATGTTCAAACTTTCTCCGAACACAAAAAGAGTTAACAATGCACCGAACACAGCAAGCGGTACCGAAAGCAAAATTGTAAACGGATGGACGAAGCTTTCGAACTGTGCCGAGAGAACGAGATAAATAAATATGATTGCAAGCAAGAACATGAGATAGAGAGTAGAGCTTGATGTTTTGTATTCCAAAGATTGACCGGCGTACTCACGTTTGATGCCCGATGGTAATTTCTCTTGTGCAATTTTATCGAGATCATCGAGTGCTCGTCCGAGAGTTACTCCGGGAACCAAACTTGCGCTGATTGTTGCAGAACGAATACGGTTGTAGTGATTCAATTCTTTTGGCGCAACTGTCTTTTCCACATTCACAACATTTGCAAGCTGTACCAAACCTCCGTTACTGCGGATGTACAAATTTTGAATTGCACCGGGAGTTGAACGAGCTTCCGGTTTAACTTGTAAAATAACATCGTACTGTTTTGTGCCGCGCTTAAAGTCGGTAACTACGCGTCCGCCCAAAAATGTTTCCAATGTTGAACCGATATCCGCAACAGAAACACCGAGACCCGAAGAGCGTTCGCGGTCGATATGAATATCGAGCTGTGGTTTGTTTAATCTAAGATCTGAATCTAAGTTTAACAAATCACCAAGCTTTGAAGCTTCAGCCATCATTGTGTTTACCGCAGTATTAATTTCCTCGTAGCTGTCTCCTTGAAGAACGTACTCAACCGGA
>DYJK01000074.1 GCA_020723165.1 Melioribacter roseus
CATCCGGCTTTTGCTGCGAAGCAAAATGAAGGGCATCGGCAAGAATTATTCTTCCTTCGGCATCCGTATCTTTCACTTCAATCGATTTACCTGAAGCTGAAACGACTACATCACCCGGTTTGTATGAAGCACCACCGATCATGTTTTCAACACACGGTACAACACCTACAATTTCGACCGGCAGTTTCAACATGGCAGCGGCTTTCATAACGCCAACGACCAACGCACCGCCAGCCATATCTGCTTTCATTTCCAGCATACTGGCAGTCGGTTTAATTGAGAGTCCACCCGAATCATATGTTACACCTTTACCAACAAGAGCAATTTTCTTTTTCGGCTTTCCGGGTTTATAATTCAATACCATCATCAGCGGTTCGTTTACACTTGCATTACCAACTGAAAGTATTGCATTCATTTTCCGTTTTTGCAATTCTTTTTTATCGAAGACGGTTACTTTAACTTTTTGTTTTGCTAATTCTGCCTTAGTTCTCCTGGCAAATTCTTGCGGAGTTAAAGTAATAGAAGGTTCGTTTACCAAGTCACGTGTGAAGTGGACTGCTTCCATCAATTTATTTGTTTGATCAATGATACCTTGAACCTTCTTTAAGTCGGTATAATGAACATTGATCAGCAGATCATTAGTTTCGGTTTTTTCGGATTTATATTTATCAAATGTGTAGTTGCCAAGATGGATACCTTCGATCACCGTTTGAATCATATAGGTATCGCTTTCAAAATATCCCGGGAAATGGCTGAATGCCGGCATCACTACATGAACAGACTTTAATTCTTTCCCTTTTAACGACTGGATAAGCCCGGCAAAATAATTTCTGAAAAAATCGTTAGTGAAATCTTTATCAATCTTTATCTTTTTTAGAAATATAAGTGAGGGTTCTCCATCATTTGTATTATATATTAACTCATCATTTTTTTTATTTAGGAAATATTTTTTCTGAGTACGATTCAATTTCAAATTCATGCTCGGGAAAAAATCATCAACCAATTTTTCAAGATTGCCGGAATCAATAAAAAATTTAATCAATGCAGATTCACTTCCAAATTCTATAATATCCGACTGCGATTTAATTTTGATTTTAAAATTCATTTCTGTCTCTTTCAAAGATAATTGATTGCCGATTTAACAATTTTTTCTTTTGCCGTTTCAATATCGGTATTAAATATTTTTGCGCCGGAAGCATTGCTATGTCCCCCGCCGTTAAACTCATGGGCAAGTTTGTTAACCGGGATATTTCCCTTAGAACGGAAACTTATTTTTATTGCATCCTTAAGTTCGTAGAATAAAATTCCAATTTGAACATTTTTAATAGAGAGACAATAATTTACATAGCCATCAACATCTGCTTCAGTAGCATTATTTCTTTCTAATGCTTCCCTTGTTACTTTCATAACAGCAATTCTGCCATCGGCGTGCAGCTCTATCGAACTTAACGTTTCGCCTAAGAGTTTTATTCTACCGATGCGGAATTGGTCATAAATTTTATCATAAATCAATGTCGGGTTAACTCCATAACTCAACAGATCTGCTGCAATTTTATGAATCTTAGGTGATGTTCTCTCAAATCTAAATGAACCGGTATCGGTCATAATTGCAGCATAAATCATTTCAGCTATGCGCTTGTTCATCTTAACTAATTTTGTTTGTTCAACAAAATCATAAATTATTTCACCGGTAGCGGAGTATTCGTCACCGCCAATAAAATGGTTAACAAAATTCTCCGGGTCTTTATGATGGTCGATACAAATTTTAATTCCCCTAAATTCAGTCAAACCTTTTTCCATTTTTACAACACGGTTGGCTTGGTTCAAATCCAGTACGATTAACACGTCTGCTTCGCTGAAAATATTTTTATGAATTTCACTATCGTATTTTTCAACTACGTTTTTTTCATCAAGAAATTCAAGGTTATACGGTGTTGCGCTATGATTAACAACTCTCACTTTTTTATTAAGCAAAGATAAAATTTCGCAGAATGCAAGTTCGGAACCGAGTGCATCTGCATCAGGATTAACGTGGGTAGTTAACAGAAAAGAATTGTTCTGTTCAATAATCTCTTTAAGTATTTCAAATTCTTTCATCATTCAATGCGCCGTAAAAATAAAAGGCGAAGAATCAACTTCGCCCTTCAAATTTAATCAAGAATAAAGTTACAAAACAAAGTATTTAGGATTAATTAACTTCCCACGTATTTGAAGTAAACATCAATTTCTCGTAAGTACCGCTTCCCTTTTGTTTTTTCACATGTGCTATCTGGCTATAGTAATCGCCATCGTATGTAGCTTTCTTGAATTGGCGGAATACTCCAATTGGAGTCGGGAAACCGGGCAGATCAGAAAAGCGTGCTAATATAAATCCTCTCGTTGGATTATCATCGAACTCATCATGAACCCAGCAATCACTAATTGAATGTTTGCCGTCATTGAGATCAATAATAACGGGATTCAAGCCATCAAGTTTGATTCCTTTATTTTTATTTGCACCAAACAAAAGCGGTTTGCCGTGTTCAAGTATTACAACGTTATCAGGTTTAGAATCTTTTTCGGTTAAAGCAGCAAAGGCACCATCATTGAAGATCGGGCAGTTTTGATAAACTTCGATAAATGCCATACCGATATGTTTTGATGCACGCGTAATCATTTCTTGCAAATGTTTTGGATCTCTATCTAAGGAACGCGCAATAAAAGTTGCACCGGCACTATCGGCAAGTTTAATAGCATTGAAAGGCCAATCGACTGTACCGAATGGGGATGATTTTGTGACTTTACCTTTTTCAGATGTCGGTGAATACTGACCTTTTGTTAATCCGTAAATCCTATTATTGAACATCAGGATTTTGAGATTAATATTTTTTCTGCAAGCATGGATAAAATGGTTACCGCCGATGCTGAGCATATCACCATCACCGGTAGCAACCCAAACTTGTAATTTTGGATTCGCAAGTTTAACACCGGTAGCAATGGCTGCCGCCCTACCGTGTATACTGTGGAATCCAAAAGTGTTCATGTAATAAGGAAACCGGCTTGAACAACCGATGCCGGATACCCATACAATATTCTCTTTACGCTCGCCAAAATCCGGCGATGTTCTTTGAACTTGTGCAAGTATAGAATAATCACCGCAGCCCGGGCACCATTTAACATCAACATCGGAAGCAAAATCTTTTGCCGAATATTTTATTCCAGGTACAAGTTCATCTATTTTATTTTCCATTACTTCCTCCTAAAACCTCGATTATTTTATTCTCAATTTCAGCAACCTTAAATGGCTGTCCTTGAACTTTATTAAACTGGATTACATCTTTTAAGAATCTGCTCTTAATTATCATTGCCATTTGTCCAAGGTTCAATTCAGGAATCATTATCTTTTTGAATTTATTAAGCACGGTACCAATATTTTTTGGAAACGGATTAATGTATTTTAGATGAGCATGAGCAGTTTTATATCCTTTTAATTTAGCATTTCTGATTGCTTCTTTAGTTGCACCGTAGGTACTGCCCCAAGTTAAAATTAAAAGTTCACTTTCTTGCTCGCCTTCAACAACAAGATCGGGGATGAAATCAGCAACTTTCTCAACCTTATTTTTTCTATTGTTGGTCATGATTTCATGATTAGCCGGTTCATAACTGATATTGCCGAAAACATCTTTCTTTTCTAATCCGCCGATTCTATGTTCTAAACCGGGTGTGCCCGGAATTGCCCAAGGCCTAACAAAATTTTCATCTCTTTGATATGGATGAAATCCTTCCGGGTCCTTCCTGAAGTTAATTTTAATACCAGGAAGTTCTTCCAGTTTAGGAATTTTTAACGGCTCGGATCCAAATGCAAGGTATCCATCAGTTAATAAAATTACCGGGATCATATGTTCTAACGCGATCTTTGCAGCTTCAATCGACATATAGAAACAATCAGCCGGACTTTGGGCAGCAAGAACAACAACCGGTGCCTCCCCGTGTCGTCCATACATTGCTTGCATCAAATCGGCTTGTTCTGTTTTAGTTGGAAGCCCGGTACTTGGCCCACCCCGTTGCACGTCAATTATAACCACCGGTAATTCAGTCATAACAGCAAGACCGGCAGCTTCCATCTTTAATGAAAGTCCCGGACCGGAAGTACTGGTAATTGCTAATGAACCGGAGTAAGACGCACCAATTGCAGAACAGATTCCGGAAATTTCATCTTCTGCTTGAAATGTAATTACGCCAAAATCTTTGTATTTGCTCAACTCTTGTAAAATTTCGGATGCCGGTGTGATGGGATATGAACCAAGGAATAAGGGCAATCCGCTTTTTAACGATGCCGTAATAAAACCAAGTGCGGCGGCTTCATTACCGGAAACATTTCTGTAAACACCTTTGGGAAGTTTTGCCGGTTTAACGTCATATCTTGTTGTAAAAATTTCAGTTGTATCGCCGTAGTTATACCCGGCTTGCAATGCTTTTTGATTTGCTTCAAGAATTTCAGGTTTCTTTTTGAATTTTGTTTCAAGCCATTTAAGTGTAATCTCTATCGGGCGGTTATACATCCAGTACATTATTCCCAATGCAAAAAAGTTTTTACACTTGTCTTTATCTTTAACAGAAAGGTCTATCCCCTCCAATGCAGCCATAGTAAGTTTGTTGAGTTCCACCTGGATAACATTATAACCGGCAAGCGAACCGTCTTCCAGTGGATTAGTTTCATAATTTGCCAATCTTAAATTTTTTGCATCGAATGCGTTTGTATTAACAATAATAGTTGCGTTCTTCTTAATATCTTTAAGATTAACTTTTAAAGCAGCCGGATTCATTGCAACTAAAACATCGGGAGAATCACCCGGTGTTTGAATATCACTGCTGCTGAAATGAAGCTGGAAACCGCTAACACCAGAAAGGGAACCGGCGGGGGCGCGGATTTCTGCCGGGAAATCGGGCAATGTACTTAAATCATTTCCTACAATTGCTGTTGTATCGGTAAACTGGGAGCCGGTTAATTGCATCCCATCTCCTGAATCACCAGCGAATCTGACTGTTACATCATCTACTACTTGAACTGTTTTTGCCATGATATATCTCTTAAATTATTCTAACAATATTACTTTTGAGCGGAGTAAAAATACAGAAATGATTTAGAATATTAAAACAACCTGGATCACTCTACGGCTTTCAATAATTTTAAAAATTCTTCGGCATCAACAAAACCAGTAAGGCGTTCTACTTCTTCTCCCTTAGAATTAATAAGCAATACCGTTGGCATACCTACAATATTAAATTTATCACTTATTTTTTCTGTTTCTTCCGAAAGAGTTTGCGTCATATCAACTTTATATGTTGTAAATCGTTTTAATTCCTCCAAAACTTTTTTATCGGAAAAAGTTAAAGCGTCAAGTTCTTTACATGGGATACACCAATCGGCATAAAAATCGATTAGCATATTTTCACCTTTTGCTAATGAGGATTCATATTTCGTTTCGGAAAAAATTTGCCAATCGGGTTTTGCTTCTTGGGAAGGGATCAATGAATAAACTGAAAGTGATAAAACTGTTATCGAAAAAGCATACTTAAAAAATTTAAATCCTCTTACGTTGTTCGCTGTTCTATCAAATAATAATAAAATAAGTACGGTTACAATTCCAAATACCGGCAATGTATATGATTGAATAGCTTTGGGTAGAATCGGGTTAATAAAATAGATTGACATCCCGAGTAGTAAAAAACCGAATATATGTTTTACACCTTCCATCCAATCACCGGCACGTGGTAATTTTTTAATCTTACCGGAAAATAATGCAAGGAGTAAATATGGAAAGCCGAGTCCGAGTGCCAGGACAAAGAACATAAGGAATCCGTAGAAAGGATCACCCTTAGCAGCAACATAAGTAACTAAGCCAAGTACAAACGGACCGATACAAGGAGCGGCAACAATTCCCATAGTTAGTCCCATAAAAAAAGCTCCGTAGGAGCCGCCTTTAGCACCACCGGCTTTTATTACCCACGCATCGGGTAGTTTAAATTCATAAACTCCAAACTGGCTTAGTGCCAGCACAACAAAAAGTAAAGCTATGCCTATTATAACAAATGGATTTTGCAGTAAAGCACCAAACACAGCGCCGCTTAAAGATGTTACTACACCAATAACAGAATAAGTTAAAGCCATACCGAGTACATATAAAATTCCCAGCAAAAAAAGTTTGGAAGTTCTTCCTTCACTCTGTCCGCCGAAATAACCAACCGTAATTGGAATAAGCGGGTAAACGCATGGTGTAAGATTTAATGCAAGTCCACCGAGGAAAACAAAAAGCAAACTCAAAACTATACCGCTCGATTCAAGTGTTGATGCGATAGAGCTTTCATTTTTATTACCGAACGATGGTGTTTGTGATAAATCTAAGTCTTTAAAAATCCCTTTATTAATTTCCTCAACTGCACCGGTTTTATTGACTACCGCAATTGTTAATGTATCAATTACGTTCGTTGGCGGCATACATGTTTGATCGTTACATGCCTGGTACTTTAGCTGAATTGGTATTTGATAATCTCCTTCGGGCGTGTTTTTATCTATCTGGACCAATGCACCGATAACAATTTCGCCGTCATAAACGGATACCGGTAATTCGGAAAATTCGCATTGTAATTCTTTTGCATCGGGATAAACAACTTTTGCAAACGGAAACTTCTGATCTTTTGAGACAAGTTCTGATTTAATCAAAAAATCTTCATTCGGTTTGTTGGAATTGATATGCCATGTTTCCTGGATAGATGCTTTAACGGCAATTTTAAGTTGTGTCCCTTGCTGAACTTTATCTTGATTAGAAAAAACTTCTATCTTAACCAAATCTTTTTTAGGACCGAACTGCGCAAAACTAATTTCGCTAATTATGATTAATGATAAAGCTGTATATATTATTCTCTTAAACATGATAAATCCTTTTGAAAAAATATGTGTAAGTTTTTTTTAAGTACGCCATCTCTGGACGATCGGGAATCTTCTTCCATATCCAAATGCTTTTGTCGATACACGGAGAATAGGAGCTGCTTGTTTTCTCTTAAACTCGTTCAAATCGACTAACCTTAAAACTTTCTTCACCACTTCCGGTTCCATAATAACTGAAGAAATTTCGTTAAATTCTTTTTGTTCTTCGAGGTACATTTTCAATATCCGGTCAAGAAGATCATATAGCGGGAGTGAATCCTGGTCTTTCTGATTTGGCCGTAATTCTGCCGAGGGAGCTTTATCAATAATTTGCTGCGGTAAAATTTCTTGTTCGCGGTTGATGTAATCACAAATGTTATATACTTGAGTTTTATAAATATCACCAATAACAGCAACAGCACCGCACATATCACCGTACAAAGTAGCATAACCGGTTGCAATTTCCGATTTGTTGCCGGTTGTGCAAAGTAAATATCCGTGTTTGTTTGCAAGCGACATCAAATATAATCCGCGTACTCTAGACTGAAGATTTTCCTCTGTAACATCTTCTTCCTTTCCGCCAAATGCCGGTTTCAATTCTTCTAATGCAGAATCAACAACATTTTGAATTGAAATTATATCTGATGAGATGCCGAGTGTTTCAATAAGTTTCTCGGAATCTTTAATACTACCTACACTTGAATATTTAGACGGCATCAGTATTACATGAACATTTTCTTTACCAAATGCCTGGACTGCAATATAAGTAACTAATGCGGAATCAATTCCGCCGCTTAAACCGATTAACGCTTTTTTAAATCCGGTTTTCCGTGCATAATCCTTCAATCCTTTGATAAGCGCATTCAATACTTCAGCTTCAAATGAATCTTCTACACTCTCAATTTTTTTGTATTCATGCCTTGTATCAAAAATGAAAAAATCTTCTTCGAATGCTTTGCCTAATAAACACAATTCCCCTTTTGGGTTGAAGCACATACTTCCGCCGTCAAATATCAATTCAGTTTGTGCACCAATACAGCATACATATGCAAGCGGAAGTTTATCATTCTTTGTAAGTACCGAAAGCATTTTCAGTCTTTCACGACGTTTACCGTATGCATACGGACTTGCAGAAATATTTATTAATAATGTTGCGCCTAGTTCTGTTTGTTTTTGAACGGGGTCAACCGGGTAAAGTCTTTTCTTCCAATAATCTGCATCATTCCAGATATCCTCGCAAACAGAAATTCCTAATTTTTCGCCTTTGAATTCATGAATCGAAATTTCTTTTGCAGATTCAAAGTAGCGAACTTCGTCAAATACATCATAATTCGGGATTAATGTTTTGGATTGGATGAATTGAATTTTACCATCGTAACATAAAGCCGCTGAGTTGTAAACACCGGTACCGATTTTATCTTCATAATCTTCTGTGATCGTTCCGAAAATCAATCCTACATGATTTGTTTGAGCGGCAATTTGTTGAGCAGAGTTATTAACAGCATCACGAAATTCTTTCTTTTCTACAAGGTCCAATGGTGGGTAACCGCAAAGAAACAATTCCGGGAATACAACAAGATCGGCTTTTTCTTCAACACCCTTTTTATAACCGGCTAAAATCTTTTCGGCGTTCCCTTTTATATCACCAATTATCGGATTTGATTGGCAAACAGCGATTCTCATTTTCTATTTTTCTTTTTAAGTAAAATTAGTTAAGTGCCAAAGTTTATACAAACAAATTATATTTACGGATAGAACAAACCTTTTAATTAATAGTTCGTCTTAATTACCGGAACTAATGAAAAAGGAGGCAGCGATGAACAAAAAATTATATCGATCTCGCAGAGCCCGTGTTTTTGGCGGTGTTGCCGGCGGATTGGGTGATTATTTTAATCTTGATCCAATATTAGTAAGAATAATTTT
Source organism: Melioribacter roseus (assembly GCA_020723165.1). Lineage (GTDB taxonomy): Bacteria > Bacteroidota > Ignavibacteria > Ignavibacteriales > Melioribacteraceae > DYJK01. The sequence goes on from DYJK01000074.1 coordinate 8,831, forward strand.
TGTAATCATCACGTTTGCTACGGGTATTGGAATCTTACTTTATATAATCTTATGGATTGTTATTCCCGAAGAACCGTTTGAATTAGCATACAAGATCAACTTAGAGAATAACCAAACCACAACGGGTGAAAGTACCGGGGAAAACGCAAAGTCGTTCGAGCAATTTCAAGTTCAGCCGCAAAAATCAAAAGGCAGTATTATTGCCGGTGTTATTTTAATCGGTATCGGTTTAGTATTTTTTGCCGATCGATTTATCCCGACCTTTAGATTCGGCGATATCTTTCCTATTGTTTTAGTATTAATAGGTATAGCTTTAATTTGGAATTCAGTTAAAAAATCAGAGGCATAACAATGAAAAGTGGACAGTTGTTTTGGGGCTTCTTTCTTCTCACAATAGGTGCTCTGTTTTTATTGACACGGTACGATTTTATCAACAGCGATTTTTGCTTTGTCTGGGATATATGGCCTTTGATATTTGTGATGTGGGGTGCCATCGTGATGTTCAAAAATTCATTTGCTAGACCGATTATTAGCGCTCTGTTTGGATTATTTATTGGATTAATTTTATTTGGAATTGTTTACAACGTTTTTGCCAGTATAGAATTTTCACACGATTTTGATCATGATTACTATTCTGAAACTTTTACTGAAGAGTACGAAAATTCTGTGAAGTATGTCGATTTTGAGTTCGATTCCGGTGCCGGAACATTTGTAATTGAGAATACAACTGATAAATTAATAGATGGTAAAGGATACGGTAATTGGGCAGAATATGATTATTACTGCGATACCGAAGATACTTCTGCTTATGTTCATTTCAGTTTGAATAAAAAACATTTCAATTTATTTGACGGAAAAATTAAAAATCATTTTGTGATGGCGTTGAATGAAAACCCGGTTTATAATTTTAAATTAAACTTTGGAGCTGCAAAAGCAAGATTTGATTTATCGAAGTATAAAGTTAAAAATGTTGATTTAAATACCGGTGCAGCAAATGTAATATTGAAAATCGGTGACCTCTACGATTCAACCTATGTTGATGTTGAAATGGGTGCCGCAAGCTTAAAAATTGAAATACCGGTAACTTCCGGTTGTAGAGTTAAAGGTGATATGGTTTTAATGTCGCGTCACCTGGATGGATTCGAGAAAAAAAGCTCCGGTTATTACGAAACACCTTTTTTTGAAAATATGGATAATAAAATATTTATAACTATCGATGGCGGTGTTTCTTCGTTATCAGTTAATAAATATTAAAGTTGATTATTTACTTTTTCGCTTGTACAGCTTGATTGCAGCATGAGATCTCTTTTCTGTGCTCAAGCTCTTTCTCTTAATCTTACTCGTATTCCTTAAAGAGGGTACCCACAGATGTTTTTCCATCTTAACGTTTCCTTCTTTATCAAACGTAACTCCTTCGGAACGAAGGAGTTCTTCCATTAACTGTGGATCACCAAAATGGATTCTTCCGGTAAGAGCGCCATTCCTATTTACAACTCTATGGCACGGTAAATAACTCGATGCCCCGTTGATTGCCCATCCGACCGTCCGTGCCGCTGATTTAATTCCACATGCCTCTGCAATTGCACCGTAGGTTGTTACTTTTCCTTTGGGAATTTTTGCGACAACTTTATATACACGATCAAAAAAATCAGTCTTTTTATTTTTCATAATTTATCATTCTGAGCGAAGCGAAGAATCTAAAGCACTAAAGTATGTTTATACCTCCACTATATCCTCCCGATATCCTGAGCTTGCCGAAGGAAAGGAGGGGGAGGTCATTCTCCCATAACTTTTATAATCAACCTTTTTTTTCTTTGCCCATCAAACTCGGCATAATAAACTTGCTGCCATGGACCAAAATCCAATTTGCCATCTGTTACTGGTATAATAACCTCATGATGAACAAGTAAACTCTTCAAATGTGCATCCCCGTTATCTTCACCGGTACGGTGGTGGCGGTAATCGGATTTGAACGGTGCAAGTTTTTCGAGCCATTCATCAATATCTTGAATCAATCCGCTTTCTGCATCATTCACATAAACACCGGCGGTTATGTGCATAGCTGATACGAGTATCATCCCCTCTTTTATGCCGCTTTTCCTTAATGCTTTTTCAACTTCGCCGGTGATGTTGATATATTCTCTTCTCTTTGCAGTGTTGAACCACAAATATTCGGTATGAAATTTCATAATAGTTTTTTGTTAGTGATGAAAATCTTCGGTTGCTTTAGCTAATCTTTCAGCGAGTGATCTAATAATCTTTCTCGATGTGTCGGGGTATAATTTAACAATTTCCTCAATAGTTCCTTCGACTTCAAGAACTTGAACATTTGTAATTGCCTTAATTGATGCGGTGCGCGGCTGTTTTAAGATTAAACTCATCTCACCTACAATTGTACCTTCTTTATCAAACTCGGTGATTTTTGTTTCGCCTTTAAATATCCCGATCTTCCCTTCAACAAGGAAAAACAATTTTCTTGCAATCTCTCCTTCTTGAGCTATTGTAGTTCCGGCAATATAACTTTTTAGTTTGGACAAAGTTTATAATGCTATTTAATTAACAACATCTTCTTTGTAAATGAATTTGTTGGGGTTGTGAGATTATAGAAATATACGCCGCTTGGCAACTCGCTTGCATCAAATTCAATTTCATGTTTGCCAGTTTCTAACTCCTTATCTATAAGTAATGCTACCTCTCTCCCCAGAATATCAAACACCTTTAACTTAACATTCTCTTTTGATGTAAGCGTGAATGAAATCTTTGTTGAAGGGTTAAATGGATTAGGATAGTTTTCAAATAGAATAACTTTCTCTACAGTTTTTTTGTTTACTTTTTGATTTAATGAAAAATCTCCCAGCAACCTATTCTTGTTATCTGTTTTTATACCTAAAAGCCATTCAATTGGCTGGTAATGATCTGCCAAACTATATTTAGAATTAAATTCATTTATTACGCTCTGTGCTTTATCATATTCTTCTTTGTTATAATAAAGAAACGATAAGTTTAGATGTGCATAATAAGCATGATCGGTTTCCGGATAATCGCGAATAATAACATTATTAAAATCTATTGCCTTGTTGATATTACCTGAATATGAATAAATATTTTCAAGAACACTCAATACTAATGGACGTAGAGACAGATTATAATCTTTAGTAATGCCAATATCATTTAGATAATCAATCAGCGTAGAGTCATTACATTCTTTGTACGTATTACCAATTTCAACTAATGCAATTTTTACGTTCTCCAAATTTGATCTATCAGCGATTATAGTTTTGTATATGCTTATCGCTTGTTCATATTGTTTATTAAATCTTAATTCTCTTGCTTCTAATAAAGGCGGCACATTGATTGACTGAACACTATAATATGGTAGAGATTTATTATAATTCTGAGGAATAAAATGAATTGATCGTGATGGACCCGGATCATTTTGTAAATATTGATCCCAATAAATATTTGACCCGCTGACAGCTATTATTTTATTTTGATCGGGAGGAGTTTGCCCCCACCAATCATACCGAGCATGTATAGAGGAGTTATTGGAAGCATATGCATTTGCGTAAGAATTATTTATAAATCTATTATTATAGGCAATATCGGAAGCCCCGGCACTTGGCATTGAATAATAATTTGCATATAAACCATAATAACCATTTTGTAATGTGTTTTTCCCTTCTGATAAACCACCACCAACACCACCGAATAATGGATTTGCAAAATTATTACAGTAAACAGATGCCATATTGTTTGTTGAACTGGTTATCATATTATATCGAAGATATCCATTTGCATGTTCAATCAAAATTCCGTGGTAAGTATTATTGCGTATAATATTATTGTAAATATACGGTGAGCCATTTGAAAGAATTTGAATGCCACTTGTTGCCCCAACATTGTTTTCTATCGTACAGTTTTGTATGGTCGGCGAAGCATTACTTATTACTATCGCCCCTCCTCCGTAAGTTTGTACACGATTAATAGTGCAACCGTCAAGATTTCCTTGACTTCCACTATTAAAAACTACCCCACCCCAATATGTAGAAGAACTTGAACTTGTAAACATTGATGAAGTTGCATTTATATTACCATTTACGGATAAATATTTGCCGCTGTCGAAATAAATAAATGTGTTGGGTAATATTGTTAATGTTACACCACTTGCCACAGTAACATTACCAGTAACTAGCCTATAATCAGTCCATGTTGTATTACTGCTTATTGTACCACTGACTTCATAATCTTCAAAGAATCCACGATTTCGGAATACTTGTTCAATAGTAAATAAATGAGAACCATTATATAAGTCTCGATCCGCTTGCATTATAGCATTTACATAATCTATTGCATTTGCAGTCACTGGTATATAACTCAAACTTTTTAATAAAAGTTTAGTTGTTATATTCCTTCCTAAATTTGTCCCAGATGACGGATTTGTTCCATCATTATATTCTAAATCCATAATTGTAGACGCCCATATAGCCCCATTAAAGTAGCTGTCCCCTTGACCCCATAGGTTATAATTTGCTTGTGAGACTGGTTTAATACCAAATCTTGAATCATCACGAAAATAGTTTGATCTTCTATTCGGTCTAAAAGGATTGGATTGAAGTGTTCGCCTAAAACTAATAGCTAAATAATCGCCAATACCTTCACTAATTCTTTCAGAATCAGAGCCGCTCGTTAAATAATTAAATCCCCCACTAATTAACGCATCATGTAATGCATGGCCATATTCATGTATTATTACACTCAGATCTTGGCTAGGTCTAATTGTATTCGGTATTGAAGCGAAAAGAATATATTCATATTGACTTTGAGGATAGTAAATAGCATTATTAGAAAATTGTGGAATATTTACATTACCATCAAAAATCATAGATTGTTCATCTTCGTGCCATAAGGGACTGATTGAAAGTGTATTTAACCAATTTCTGTAATATGTAATAAAATAGTAAATGTTAGTTGAATTGAACCCAGCTTGATCATTAGTAAAATTAAAATTTCCATCGCTGCTTGTTATTTCTGTGGAAGGAGGTTGTAGCGATTCATTAGAATAAGCATAAGCCCCTCTTAGGTAATTTGGGCTATTTAAGTTAGTTAATGCTTTTCCATTTTGGTAAGCGGACGAAACATCACTTAGATATGTCAAAGTGGAATCTCTTAAATAAGAGCCGGGATCTGGCTCAAAAACTGTTCCACTACCCGTATATTTCAATCCATAAAAATTTTTTTCGATTATATTCCCATTTATCCCATCGACTAATACCATTCCTAATGGGAGGTTATTCAAGCCGATTTCAACTTCATAAACCCAATGTGCTAAATTATTTTCATCAACATATATCTTTTTATCAGATACTTTAATTTCATTAACATTTTTGTATTCATCAAAAGCATTAATTGCATTTTTCTCAACAAATGATATAGCTAATAATGGATTTTCGCTAATTTTAATCTTTGGATGATAGTCGGATATTATCATACAAATTTTATTATTCTGGTTAACACTTATTACTATGTTTGAATTAATTACTTCAATATCATTATAATATTGTTTGAAAAGAAAATGTTTAATACCATGACTTTCGTTCTGCTTTATAAATTTCAAGTCTCCCATCCCACTCTCATAACCAAATATAGAACTATTTTGAAGTAAATAATTTTCTACTTTTTCTTTTGCGTCACCTCCTTCAATAAACGTATCACAATTATAGACAGCTCTCACATAACCATTAATGGGATTATATTGTTTATTATTTTTAATATGATAATACTGCCCATGCAAAATGTTTAGATGATTAATAATCATAAAAAAAAGAATTACGATTCTCATTATTAAATCTCCAAATTATTTAAGTAATAGAATTTTAATAATGCCATAATAGCCATCATAGGTTAAAATGCAATAATAAATTCCTCCCGCTAACAATCCCATATCTATATTATACCGGTGTTCCCCTTTATTGAGAAATCCATTATATATTCTTTTGACCTTTTCTCCCAATATGTTATAAAGCTCAATCTCTATATAACCACTGTTTGAAATAGAGAATAAAATGTTCGTACTAGAATTTGTCGGATTAGGGAAGCTTTGTTTCAACATAAAAGGTCGTAAATCATTTATGTAATCTTTTTCTGAAACACCAACTGTTTTAAAATATTTTAATAGAGTATTTTCCCCGGCAAAAATAAAACCTAAGTTACTATCTACAAAAGAAATTGATTCAAGATTATTATTTGTAAGTTTGTTTTGAATTATCCAGTTAAATCCTCCATCTGTTGTAAGCGCCATGTTACCGTTATCACCAACCAACCAACCATTATTATTCAATAAAATTACATCCCTATGAGGAATTGGTGGTTCCTTAATAATCCAATCTATACCTCCATTATTAGTTGTTATTATCCAACTATTAAACGCTGTGACTATTCCACGATTAAGATCAGAAAAATACACCTTTGATAACATATCTGAATTATTTATATCTAGATCAATTATTTCCCAATTTTGGCCTCCATCAATAGTATGAAATAAAACTGGCACAAAAGGACCATCCCATGATGAATTAGGTGGTGTAAAATAACCCGATACCCATCCATATTGATTGTTTAGAAAAAATATGTATGTAACTGTTAATTCACCATCAAAATATGGTAAACTGACTTTGTTCCAGGTTTGACCACCATTAAATGATCTATAAATATCACTACCACCTCCAATGCAAGTATCTTTATTAGTAAAGAAAATATTATTTAATTGTGGTGTAATGATATCTCGCCATGTTGAACCACCATCTGTCGATTTCCTAATCATCGAACTATCGTTACTATTAGTATTAAGTTCAAAGAGTGCACAAACGTTATTGCTATCAACAACTGTTATATTACCGGGAGAACTTAATAAATTATTTGTCTCTAAAGAAAGAACCCATGTGTATCCACCATCAATCGTTTTCATTATTCGTAAAGTGTAGCCATCAATAAACCAGCCTTTATTTTTATCAATAAACTTACCATACAAAAGATAGTAATCCCCTGGTGGGTCAAACTGCGGTGTAATTTTTATCCATTCTTGCGAATAGATGACATTATTAACTATGCTTAAAAATAATATTAATGTTAGTGCTTGTTTTTTTATTAAATTCATTTTAATTCTCATAAAAATATAAACTAACCTATAAACAATTTCGTAAGTAGATAACTTAAAAGCAATCCATTTTTTTCGACTACTTAAGATAAAATGTCTGTCATCAACTTATTAATTATTTCAAAAAATTTATCACTATATGAAAACTCGTGAATTATCCTTGGACAATGATAATAAGAAGCATTTCAGAAATCACCAAAAAATATTTCTTAGTTCTGTGAGAACTTGAGTAGAAATTCTTTGATGAAATTATTCAGGTCACCGTCCATAACACCTTGGGTATCGGAAGTTTCCCAGCCGGTACGGTGATCTTTAACCATGTTGTAAGGATGAAAAACGTAAGAACGGATCTGACTTCCCCATTCGATCTTCATTTTACTTTTTTCAATTTCATTTTGCTCGGCTTGCTGTTTTTCAAGTTCAACCTGGTAAAGTTTTGCCTTGAGAAGTTTCATTGCGTTCGTCTTATTTTGGATTTGCGAACGTTCCGATTGACATGCCGCAACAACTCCGGTTGGTACGTGTGTTATACGCACGGCAGTTTCAACTTTATTAACGTTCTGTCCCCCTTTACCGCCGGAACGATACGTATCAATTTTAAGATCGGCTGGATTAATATCAATTTCAATCGAATCATCGATCTCAGGTATCACAAACACTGAAGCAAAAGAAGTGTGGCGTCTTTTATTGGCATCAAATGGAGATATTCTTACAAGCCGGTGCACACCGTTTTCAGCTTTTAAATATCCGTAAGCAAACGAACCTTCAACTTCTATTGTAGCACTTTTGATTCCGGCACCATCGCCATCGAGCCAATCTATTAAATTCATTTTGTAACCGTTCTGCTCGCCCCATCGTAAGTACATCCTCATCAGCATCTGCGCCCAGTCTTGAGCTTCAGTTCCGCCGGCACCGGAGTGAATTGTTAATATACAGTTCTTATCATCATCCTTACCGCTTAACATGCTGCGGAGTTCAAGATCTGCATAATCTTTTTGAATGACGGAGAGTTCAACATTTATATCCTGGAGAAATGATTCATCATTCTCTAATTCTGCTAGTTCAATAAAATCTTTCAGATGGGAATATTTTGAATTCAATAATTTCCATGCCTCAGCCCATATTTGCAGAGACTTAGATTTTTGAAGAAGTGCTTGTGCAGTTTTTTGATCGTTCCAAAAATTTGGCGCTTCGGATTGTTTGGTTATTTCTGAAATCTGTTTTTCTTTTTCATCTAATTTAAAGATAACCCCGTAGATTGTTAATCTTCTCGCCATACTCATTCAATATTTTTAACTGTTCTTCGAACATTTTTTCTCCTTTCCAGGTAAATAATTTTTATTGCCGATACAAATATAGTTATATCTCTAATTCCATTCTCAAAAGTGCCGCCGCTAAAGTTTTCCCTTGTGCATCATGTTTTAGCGATACGGTACCGCCGCCGCCTAAGGTATTATGAAGCAAAAAATTTAATGCACAGATATTCGGCATCTCAAATCTTTCTACTTCACCAAAACAAATTCCTTCAAAGTGCTTTTTTACTCTCTCAACCGTAAGATGCTTTTTGATTATTTCATAACCATTATCATCATAAGCAATAATACCGATGTTTGCCGCATCACCTTTATCGCCACTACGCCCATGGGCTATATCAACCAATTTTATTTTTTTCATTTTGATTCCTTTGCGTTCATAGCGAATTCTCGGCGTCCTCTGCGTTAAGGATTTAAACGCAGAGATCGCAAAGGATTTCGCAAAGTTCGCTAAGTTATAAATTATTAACTACTCTTCGTATTCCTTCTTTTAGTCTAACAACATTGAAATTTATCAGTAATCCTAACTTACAATTTGAAAGTCTTAAATAAGTCAACAATTGAGCTAAATGAATGTCATTAAGTGCTTCAACAGATTTAACTTCAATAATAACTTTATTTTCTACTAACAAATCAATCCGATACCCACAATCGAGTTTAACTTCTTCATAAATTAAAGGTAATGCCTTTTGTTTAACAATTTGCAAACCGGTTTTCTGTAATTCGTAAAACAAACATTCTTCATAAGCCGATTCTAATAAACCCGGGCCTAATGACTTATGAACCTTAATTGCAGAACCAATAATTATCTCTGATAATTCATTCTCTTGCATATTTATTTCTCTGCGTATTCTTTGCGTACTTTGCGTTTAAGCTTTTCTTTAAAGTATCTAAGTTTGTATAATTTCAACTTTTGGTTCTACTATTTTTTTTGGTATTAGAGCCGGCCAATAAGCTATTACTTCAGTTGGGTTTGGTCGTCCGCCCGCAAAACCGGTTACACTCGGCGGACCGGTTAAAATCAACGGCGCAATTTCCTTACCAAACATTTCAATATCATGATGATTTTGACCCCGTACTCCAACTCTCAAGACTACTTCGTTCACATCTTCATAAATTTTTGATAAGGGACCATGACAAGAATTAAGCCCCACGTATTCAGTTCTAA
>DYJK01000075.1 GCA_020723165.1 Melioribacter roseus
GTAAGATAATGCCTTTCCATCCTCAATTTTCTTTCATAAAATTTTTCTGGCCAGTGGCATTCCTCACAAGTCTCTCGTGCCGGTCTTAAATCTTTGATAGGCGTTGGAATGGGACGTGAAAAATTATTTACCAACACGGCATAAACTTGTCTCAATCCCGAAAGTTTGGATTTTACATACCAATCAGCACCGCCCCCGATATGGCATTCGGCGCATGCAACACGTGCATGTGGTGAATTTTGGTAAGCTACAAACTCTGGCTTCATTACTGTGTGACATACTTTGCCACAAAACTCAACCGATTCGGTGTAATGGAATGCTTCATAACTTCCTACAGCAGACGCAAGCAAAAAAATTGCAGAGCCAACAGAAAATATTACAAATGCATTTCTATTTCTATCACTGTTAAAATCAATTACGGGCCAATTCTTTCCATTTTTTATTTTGTCGGCTTTCTCTTTCCTCAACTTTATATACATTCCTAATGGAATTAATATCAAACCAAGAACCAAAATTGCCGGAAGAGCCATATAGATAACTATTCCAAGGTACGGGTTTCCTTGATCAAGAAATATGCTTATAGCAAAAAGAAAAACAATCATAAAAAAACTAATCAATGCAATAGTAGCACCAACCAAGGAAATCCAGTTTTGGGTTGAGTGAGGAAGCTTAAACTTCATTTTCGGCCCATATAATTTGTTAAGTCGATGGGCAAATTAATAAACTGGGTTTGCAATCAAAAGAAAAAAGTTATGGGGACTCAATATCATTAATTAAAATTAAAAATAGATAGGAAATAATTCACAAATGGAAGAGAGATGCACAGTAAAGTTACCGTGCATCCCGTTGAAATTATTTTTCTTCACTTTCTGATTTCTTTTCTTTTAATTCTTTTTCTACCTCTTCAATGATTATTTTCTTCATACTCTTACCATGTTTTGGCATTCTCATTTTCATTTTGTGGTGGCAGCATGAACATCCTTCATCGTCGTCACCGTCATGGAAAACCAATACTTTATTTTTTATTCCTTTCTCGTCGTCTCCTCCAACATAAATATTGAACTCACCTTCTTTTTTATTTTCTTGCAAAAATTTCTCAGCTTCTTCTCCTTCATAAACTTTAGTTTTCTCTTCACCGTTTTCGTTTGTTGTAACAGTTACTTTTTTCTTTCCATCTTCCACACGCACCTCAATTTTCTTTTCCATATCGTTTTTATCTTTCCAATTAAAATCATCGTCATCAAATTTGAACATGCTAACATGTCCGCCTTCTTCATCACTCCAATCTTCTTCACCGGATAAGAACATCACATGCGGCGATTTGGAAAATGCTTTAATCCCTTTTGCAACCTTCTCCGCTTCCTCGCCTTCAAATACAACATCTTTGCCATCAACTTTTACAGTAACTTTTTCCACCTTACCTTTAATCTGTTCAACCTTCAATTTGAACTCATCTTTTTCATCTTGTGCCAGTAAGGTTAAGCTCGATATACCGAAGAGAACGAAAAGAATAATTGCTAATATTTTTGAATGATTTTTCTTCATAAAACATTTCTCCTTTTTTGATGTTAAATCTACCAACTCTTACAACACGAAACTGTTAATGGATTCTTAAAGAATGTTAAAAAGTGTTAAAATGGAGAAATTAATTTTATCTTAGTTTAAATTAGAGCTATGAAAAAGTACAAAATAAAAATAATAGTTACCGTAATGGCGGTGAGTGTAATCGCTTTAGTAGCTCTGCAAATTTATTGGATATCAAGCTTGATTAAAATTGAGGAAGAGCGTTTCGAAAGAACGGTTAACAATTTACTTTTAAATGTTGCAGCAAAACTCGAGAAAGGGGAAGCAGCAGAAACTGTTGTTAAAAAAATTACCGGCGGAAAGGATAATGTTGTAGTCGTTGTAAAGAGCGATACATCACAGAATTTTAATTTTTATTCCTCCGATTCATTAAAACCATTTCAAATAAAGATGAGGGATTCAGCTCACCAGTTAGGTTTCGGTTATAAGGTCACTTATACTGAAGATTCGGTTAAAGGCAAAAGTCATGCGGCGATTTGGAAAATGCTTTAATCCCTTTTGCAACCTTCTCCGCTTCCTCGCCTTCAAATACAACATCTTTGCCATCAACTTTTACAGTAACTTTTTCCACCTTACCTTTAATCTGTTCAACCTTCAATTTGAACTCATCTTTTTCATCTTGTGCCAGTAAGGTTAAGCTCGATATACCGAAGAGAACGAAAAGAATAATTGCTAATATTTTTGAATGATTTTTCTTCATAAAACATTTCTCCTTTTTTGATGTTAAATCTACCAACTCTTACAACACGAAACTGTTAATGGATTCTTAAAGAATGTTAAAAAGTGTTAAAATGGAGAAATTAATTTTATCTTAGTTTAAATTAGAGCTATGAAAAAGTACAAAATAAAAATAATAGTTACCGTAATGGCGGTGAGTGTAATCGCTTTAGTAGCTCTGCAAATTTATTGGATATCAAGCTTGATTAAAATTGAGGAAGAGCGTTTCGAAAGAACGGTTAACAATTTACTTTTAAATGTTGCAGCAAAACTCGAGAAAGGGGAAGCAGCAGAAACTGTTGTTAAAAAAATTACCGGCGGAAAGGATAATGTTGTAGTCGTTGTAAAGAGCGATACATCACAGAATTTTAATTTTTATTCCTCCGATTCATTAAAACCATTTCAAATAAAGATGAGGGATTCAGCTCACCAGTTAGGTTTCGGTTATAAGGTCACTTATACTGAAGATTCGGTTAAAGGCAAAAGTCATGTGGAAATTTTTGAAAGCACTACTTCCCCCTCTAAAACTAAAACTTCAAATTACTTATGGCTACGTAAAGCTGATACGTTGGCTTTACAAAGAGATCAGCTTGTTCAAAATGTTGTTACCGAACTCGTTAATGTTAACACAAAAAAAGAGATCGAGGAACGGCTTTCAGTAAAAGAGCTTGATAAAATAATTGGAGATGAATTTAAAAACAGCGGTATAAACACCGAGTACTACTTTGGAGTAAACAAAGTTGAAAGTGATAGTTTGACTTTGATAAAACCAGGTGCGAATACAACCAATCTTAAGAAATCCAATCTCCGTACTCTACTTTTTCCGGCTGAATTATTTTTCAATCCGAACCAATTAATTATTTACTTCCCGAACAAAAAAACTTATTTGCTTGGTTCCATTGGCGGAATGCTTGCATTATCCATCGGGTTAATACTGATTATTTCGTTTGTGTTTTATAGTACACTACAAATGTTCATGCGCCAAAAAAAGTTAACCGAAATCAAAAACGATTTGATAAATAATATTACTCACGAATTTAAAACACCTATATCTACAATATCCCTTGCATGTGAAGCTCTGAAAGAACCCGATCTTATTAAAGAAGATTCATCGGTTCAACGATACACATCTATAATTAAAGAAGAGAACGAAAGATTACAGCTGATGGTAGAAAACCTTCTAACTACGGCCGCATTAGAAAAAGAGAGTTTTCATTTATCGAAAGAAGAGGTTGAATTAGATGACATAATTCAAAAGTCAATCCTGAAATTTGAAGAAACAATCAAACAAAGAAACGGTAAATTAGAAGTAACGGGTACCCCTTCAAGTATAAAATTATTTGGAGATAAATTCCATTTGATAAATATTTTCAGCAACTTGATTGACAATGCTATCAAGTACAACGAAAGTAATCCTGAAATAAAAATAGAAATAAAAAAAGGGATTGAAGCTGCCTTTGTTACCGTTTCCGATAACGGGATAGGAATCGACAAAGAGCATGCCGATAAAATTTTCGATACATTTTATCGTATCCCGACCGGCAATATTCAAAACGTGCGCGGTAATGGTATAGGTCTTAGCTATGCAAAAAAAATAATTGAAGCACACGATGGAAGTATTTCAGTTGAGAGTGTGTTAGGAAAAGGAAGCAGATTCAAAATCAAATTGAGTCTTTAAAATGAGTACAACCAAGAAAAATATTTTATTGGTAGAAGACGATATTAATCTCGGTACCATCCTTAATGAATTTTTGAGTGTAAGGGGATTTAATGTGGTTCACAAGATGAATGGCGAAGAAGGATTAAAAGCATTCAACCAATCCGGTTATGATATTTTTATTATAGATGTGATGATGCCTAAGATGGATGGATTTACACTCGCAAAAAAAATCAGAAGTAGTTCTAATGCACCAATAATTTTCTTAACAGCAAAATCAATGTTAAACGATAAGATTGAAGGATTTAATGTAGGTGCTGATGATTATATAACTAAACCTTTCAGTATTGAAGAACTTATTCTGAGAATAAATGCAATTTTAAAACGTTCAAATAATCTAAATGAAGAAAAAGAGAAATGTATTTATAAGTTAGGTTTGTACACTTTCAATTATGATAAGCGGGTTCTATCAATCAAGGAGAACGAGCAAAAGCTGACATCAAAAGAGAATGAACTGCTAAAATTGTTATGCGAAAATAAAAATGTGCTGCTTGAAAGGTCTGCCGCTCTTTCAAAAATTTGGAGAGACGAAAGTTATTTTACATCACGCAGTATGGATGTTTATATAACAAAATTACGAAACTACCTTAAGAAAGATCCCAAGATACAAATCATCAACGTGCACGGTACCGGGTTTAAACTTATTGTTGATTAGTATTAGTCTTACCTAAACAGTAACCAATTCCTTTTTTAAGTTGTTAACATACTCCGAAGCACTAAGCGCCGCTATAGTTCCATCAGCGACTGCTGTTGTTACTTGCCGATAACGCTTTACTATTGAATCTCCGGCAGCGTAAACACCGGGAATATTTGTAGCCAGATTTTTATCAACAATAATTTCTTTGTATTCATTTAAATCGATCATCCCTTCGAATTTTGCGGTATTAGGAACATATCCAATAAAAATAAAAACACCATTTACATTCATTTCTGAAATTTCATTCGTCGCCCGGTTTTCAATTCTAACTTTACGTAGCGACTCGTCTCCCATGAATTCAATTATTTTTGATTCCATTACAAAATTGATCTTGGGATTACTCTTTGCTTCGGCTACATAATGCTCTAATGCCTGAAAATGATCGAACTGATGCACAATGGTTACTTTAGAAGCATATTTGGTCAACGATACGGCTTCTTCCAAAGCAGAGTTACCGCCACCGACTACAATAATTTCCTTATCAGTAAAAAAATCCCCATCACAAGTAGCACAATACGAAATCCCTTTTCCTTTAAATATTTCTTCGCCCGGCACGCCTACTGCTCTTGGTTTTCCACCGGTCGCAACAATAACTGCATGTGAAGTAAATGTATCCTTATTATTAATCGTTATCTCTTTCAACTCACCGTTAAGTTTCAAACCAGTTATTTTAATATTAGACTTAATTACACATCCGAATTTTTGCGCTTGTGTTTTCATATTACGTGCTAACTCATAACCGCTGATATTTTCGATACCGGGATAGTTTGCAATTTCATGTGTCAAAACCATCTGTCCGCCAACCGCACCTTCGTTTAAGATTAGTGTACTTACCTTTGCACGGGATAAATAGATACCGGCTGTTAAACCGGCAGCTCCGCCGCCTATTACTATAATATCATAATGGTTATTCATTATTTACTCACAAGAAAATATTACTTATGATTATTGCCGAAATGCTGATCGAGAATTTCAGTTATTTGATCTCTACTTTGAATACTGCTTGTAGCTTTAACAACTTGCCCGTTTTTGTAATATACAACAAATGGCAATCCGGCAAATCCCCGGCACTCCGGTAAATTGCGTATAACTTTTGCATCCGGTGAATCAAATTCCATATCTGCAAACTTTACATTGGTGTACTCACCTTCCAATTCTTCCATTACTTCATAAACCGGGATACACATCGGACCCATCCTTCCGCAGCAAATCATTACATTTTCATTCTCTTGTAAAAGTTCAGCATGTTCTTGGTTTGAAAGTACGTGGGTTAGGTTAGTTCTTAACATTTTTATTTCTCCATAATTTTTTTGATGGTTTGATGCTATAAAAAATATTTGGATTCAAATTTTTTTTGAATCCGGTATAAAACTTTTTCATCTAATCGTTATAAAAAATAGGTCAATCATGCAGACAACCATTCAGCCAAAAGTTGTAATCTTTACTACGCCTACTTGCAGTTTTTGCAACAATGCAAAAAGATACTTCCGGGAAAAGAACATTCGGTTTACAGAGGTTGACGTTGCCAGGGATCAAAAAGCTGCGCAAGATATGCTGAGAAGAACCGGGCAAATGGGTGTTCCGGTTATTCTTATTAACAACAAACCTATAGTAGGATTTGATCTACCGAGAATAAATTCAATGTTAAATATCAGATAAGGAGTAAAAATGAAAATTAAACCGTTAGACGACCGTTTATTAGTTGAGCCGATAGAAGAAGAATCTAAAACCGCATCCGGATTATATATACCGGATACTGCAAAAGAGAAACCGCGTATCGGTAAAGTAATTGC
The DNA here is from genome assembly GCA_020723165.1 of Melioribacter roseus. Classification (GTDB taxonomy): domain Bacteria; phylum Bacteroidota; class Ignavibacteria; order Ignavibacteriales; family Melioribacteraceae; genus DYJK01. The sequence goes on from DYJK01000075.1 coordinate 6,509, forward strand.
GGTTGGTACTGATGAAGATTTGAAGGAAAAGGTTAAAGAAGGCGATAAAATACTCTTTGCAAAGTACGGTGGTGAAGAAGTCGAAACAAACGGAACAAGCTTTAAAATTATTCAGCGCTCAGATGTACTTGCCGTTATTGAAGACTAACTAAGTTTATAGCTGTCCTAAATTTTTATTGTAGAATTTCGAGTTAAATACTTCTCCGTTATAGATTCTGCAAAAACGATATCAATTTAATTTGGGACAGCTTATTTAAAATACTTTATTCTTGTCCTACTAAACGGAATAATCAAATACGCGTTAGCCATAAATCTGCCAAACGTGTAGGCAAGCACGGCTGCAATTACACCAACTAAATTTAAAAACTTTATCCCCAGCGTTAATACACCTATAATTCCTATTACTTCGATAATTGTAGCGTACGTAATCGGTTTTGTATTTCTCTTACTTACTAACAGTGCCCTTTGAAAATTAATTAGTACGGTAGTAGCCGGGAAAATAGTGTATAACATCAAAGGGAGTTTAGCAAAATCTGCAAGTTCTACCGAAAGCCCGGAAACTTTCATCAACCAAATATCACTCAAGGGCGTAAACGAAATAAGTCCCAGCCCGGTAACAACTCCTACAGCAATATAGGCAGCAAAATTTTTCAACGAATTAAAATCATCTTTATTTTTCAGCAAGGCAACACCTACTTCCTGGAATGATAACCCGAACGCCCTGAAAATAAAAACGAGTGAATTTAGAACCGGAAGTATAGCCAATGATTCCAACGCCATTCTGCTTTGTCCTAAAAAAAATGTAACGATGGGATGAATGCCTAATGATATAAATGAAGTAAGCACAAGCGGATAATAGAACTTCCAAATTTCATCGTAGGAAATAGCTTTTCCTCCATCAGAACTAATTATTGTTTTAACAATTTTTAATGACATTAACCTTGTAGTAACTGCTTCTGTAATCACACCAATAGAGAGAGAAGCAGCCCCGATTATCACACCATGAAATTCAGTAAAATTGTAAAGTGAAAATGCTGCTAACAACATTGCGCTTAAACGAATTATTGTCCCATATGCTACAAGCCGCGTTTTATTATGTTTGATTAACACACCTTGATAAAATCTTCTGTAACCGATAGACGGTGCCCAAGGAATTAGTAATGCAACTGCTATGTGAGTTAAATGCGCAACCCTTATGGGTAAACGAATCAGTTTTATAAAAATAAATTCATAAATCGGATCGACAATAATTAAAACCATTAACAATACTAAAATGACATTTACGGTATAGACAAACTTTTTAAGTTTAAGGAAAGAAATTTTATCTTCAACCAATGCAACAGAAGCGCTCAGCATCATTATAACCGGCGATTCCACAATCAATGCAATCGAAAAAGCAACACCGTAGGCAGCAAGGTTATATGCGGGCGCCGGCATTCGTGCGATTAGTGCGGTTAAAAATGGATTTTCGGCAGACATCATCAACCAAGTAGCTAATAACGGGAGCCAGAATTTTAAGATCTTTGAATAGGTAAGTTTTGTTTCCATCTATATAATACTTTGCGGATCGATATCGATTATAACTTTTACGTCTTTGAATTTTGTTTTCTGGTTGAACTCGATATATGAGTTTAGAACTGCATTGCGCAAAAGTTTTCCGGAAGGATCAATCTTTCTGCTGCTCTTAATTAAAATATGAAATCTGTACTGCCCTTTAATTTTATAAATAATTGCTTCTGTTGGAGGAGTAATTTTTAATCCTTTATGGTGTTTCTCTAAATAGCTGCTCAATTCTTTTATTGCAGCTCTGGCTCTTTCTTCTTTTTCATCCTTTATTTCGATCAAACCTATTCTTGTGAATGGCGGATACTCACCTTGCTCGCGGAGAGCAATTTCTTTTTGATAAAAACCGTCGTAATCATTTTCCAAAACTTTTTGAAGAATAAAATTTCTTGCGTTCTGGGTTTGTATAATAACCTCGCCTTCCTTTTCACTTCTGCCCGATCTGCCGGAAACCTGGGTTAACAATTGAAATGTTCTTTCATCGGCACGAAAATCCGGAATCCATAAAGATGTCTCGGCAGATATAACGCCTACTAAAGTTACATTTGAAAAATCCAAGCCTTTTGAGACCATCTGCGTACCGACAAGAATATTGATCTCACCTTTTCTAAAACTATTCAGAATCTCGCCAAGTTTACCTTTTTTGTTAATCGAATCGGAATCCACGCGTTCTATTTTAGCATGGGAGAAATAGAAATCGAGTTCATCTTCTACGCGCTGTGTACCGGTACCAAAAAATTTTAATGCGATAGAACCGCAAACGGGACACGCCTTGGGGACATGTTTTACAATTCCGCAGTAATGACATTGCAAAATATTTTTGTTTAGATGGTGCACCATCGGAACCGAGCAATCCTCGCAAGTGATTACTTCGCCGCAGTCATTACAAAAAATTTGTGTCGCAAACCCCCTTCTATTCTGAAGTATGATAACACTCTCTTTCTTTTGAAGTCTTTCATTAATCGCATCCAATAATGTTTTTGAAAAGACACTCTCCATTTTCTTCTTTTTCTTTTCAGCAGTAACATCAATCAATTCAATCTTTGGTAATTTGGCGTTGTCAATTCTTTCCGGTAAATCCAATAAAACATGTTTGCCGCTCTTGGCATTATACATACTTTCAATCGATGGAGTCGCAGAGCCGAGGAGTACCGGACAGTTACTGAACTTAGCACGCACAATTGCGGCATCGCGCGCATGGTATTTGGGAACTATATCTTGTTGTTTGTAACTCTGGTCATGTTCCTCGTCAACCACTATCAGCCCGATATTTTTTAATGGTGCAAACAAAGCCGAACGTGGACCAATAATTACATCATATTTCCCGGCAATTATTCCGCGCCAGGTATCATAACGTTCACCCAAAGACATTCTGCTGTGGAATACCGCTGTTTTATCACCGAAGTAATTGAAGAACCGTGATGTTATTTGCGGCGTTAAAGAAATTTCGGGAACAAGAATAATTACACTTCTTCCTTTATCAACAGATGCTTTCGCAAGTTCAATGTAAACCTGGGTTTTTCCGCTGCCGGTTACACCATGAAGAAGAAATGACTCAAATTTCTGGTTATTAACACAATCACTAACTCTATCAACTATATTTTTTTGTTGTTCGGTAAGCGTTATCTTCTTGGAATCTTCTTTATAAGTTTCAGTAAAAACTCTTTCAATTTCTTTGTCAATAATTTTAACCAATCCTTTTTTAGCAAGACTGTTAACTGCTGAACTGCTTGTTTTTGTTCTATCTAGAATTTCATTAAGAGCTACATCTTCTTTCTGCGATAGAAGTTCAAGCAATATTACAAGCTGCTTCGGTGATTTTTTTTCGATTACCGGGATTTCATTATAAATATCATCTATCGATTTATTCAGAGTAACATATTTCTGTGTTTTAATTTTTACTTTCGCACTCTCAATTTCGCTTATTACAGAAACTGCCCCGATCTTTTCGAGTGCTCGTAAAGCTGAATAAATATTTTTTGACTTTATTTCCTTTTGCAAATGTGATATTGTAATTACATCTTTCCTGGAAAGTGCGGCCAGCAATTTGGCTTTTAAAGAAGACTTCTTTTTTTCTTTATCTAAAAGTTGCTGGCAAAATTCGGGATCAGAGACAATTTTCTTTTTCGATTCAACATCAGAACCGTATGGGACTGAATTTTTTAGTGCTTCGCCGAGTGAGCTTAGGTAATACTCAGAGACCCATTCATAAAATTTCAGGGATGCTTCGTTAAAAATCGGTTTTTCATCTAGAACATCTTTAACAGATTTAATTTTTTCCTTTAGATCGGTAGCTGCCGATGTACCGACAACAAAACCGGTAAGTATTCTTTTTCCGAAAGGAACTACAACGCGTACACCTACCATTACAGCGTCTTCTAATTCATCTGGAATTGAATATGTAAATGAATTTCTGAATGGTAACGGAAATACAACCTGGCAATACATCATTCTATACCGTTAAATCGTAGATTTATTTTTTTTATTGTGAGTGATCGCTTAAACAAATATATCAATAAGCAATTTGTTTTCATTGCATAAAATAGACTTAAGGTTTATTTTTACACCCCAGATTAATAGGAGGAGTAAAATGCTTCGCAAATTCTTTTTTATCACAGTTTTAGTTTTATTTACAGTTACATTAATAAATGCCTCAGAAGAAAAATACGGTAAAGAAATTACATTGAAAGAAAAAACATCCGTTTCTTCAATACTAACTAACCCCGAAAAATTTGATGGTAAATCAGTTCTTATCGAAGGAAAAATCTTAGGCGTTTGCCAGGATATGGGCTGCTGGATAGAAGTTGCCGGCGAAAATGAGAACGAAAAAATAAAAGTAAAAGTTGAAGATGGAGTAATTGTTTTCCCGAAAGACGCTAAAGGTAAAACTGCTTTAGTTGAAGGTGTTGTTGCTGAAGTAAAAACCGAAGAATGCGAAAGCGGCCACGAAGGTGAGCACAAAGAAAAAGAAGATGGCGGTTGTTGTTCCGGTTCTGCAAAAGCTAAAGTTTATCAAATAGAAGGATTAGGCGCAGTAATTAAATAATTTTACTTTAGGGTTATCTTAAAAAGCTTTCTTTATCAATTATTTTACGCTTCTTAAGATAACCTTTTTCTTTTCTTGAACTTCATAATAATTCTTTCCTATGTTAGCACATAATGTGCTGCTAATCCGTCTAATTTTTCGCTTTTCAATTTTATTTCTAACAAATCGAGGGAACTTATGAAGATAAGATCAATCCTAATTTTTTTATTCATATCATTAGTTTTATTTAAGCCGGTTAAAGCTCAGAAAATTGATGATATAAATATTCCTTATCAAAAGTTCGTATTAAATAACGGACTTACCTTAATCGTACATGAAGACCACAAGGCACCGATCGCTGCCGTGAATGTTTGGTATCATGTAGGATCAAAAAATGAAAAACCGGGCAAGACCGGTTTTGCGCATCTGTTTGAACATCTAATGTTTAATGGCAGCGAAAATTATAATGATGATTACTTTAAAATTTTAGAAAGAGTTGGTTCTACCGATCTCAACGGAACAACTAATAATGATAGAACTAATTATTTTCAAACCGTACCGACATCCGCACTTGATCTTGTACTTTGGATGGAATCCGACCGCATGGGACATCTTATTGGGGCAATAACACAAGAAAAGTTAGATGAACAGCGCGGCGTTGTCCAAAATGAAAAACGCCAGGGTGAAAACGAACCGTATGCAATTTCCGAGGAATTAATCTACTCAAATTGTTATCCCAAAGGTCACCCGTATTCATGGACGGTTATCGGATCGATGGAAGATTTAACTGCCGCTTCTCTTAATGATGTTCACGAATGGTTCAAAACCTATTACGGAGCCGCTAATGCTGTTGTAGTTGTTGCCGGTGATGTAACGGTTGAAGAGGCAAAATCCAAAGTTGAAAAATATTTTGGCGATATTCCTTCCGGTCCGCCGCTGAGTGTAATCGAAACCAACATTGCAAAAATGACCGGCAGCAAAAGAGTTATTGCACAAGACCGCGTTCCTCAATCAAGAATTTACAAAGTTTGGAATATTCCACAGTGGGGAAGTAAAGAACTTGCTCACTTAGATTTATTCAGCGACATCCTTTCACAAGGTAAAACTTCACGCCTTTACAAAAGATTGGTTTACGATGATCAAATTGCAACAAGAGTTGCCGCATATTATTCCGGCGGTGAAATCGGCAGTCAATTCTATATCGAAGCTGATGCAAAACCCGGCGTTGAACTTTCCAAAGTTGAAAATGCAATTGAAGAGGAACTCGCAAAAATTTTAAAAAGCGGTCCAACCGAAAATGAATTGAAGCGAGTTAAAACACAATATGTTGCAAACTTTGTAAGAGGTATCGAACGTATCGGCGGATTCGGGGGTAAATCGGATATATTAGCACAAAGCCAAGTCTATGGGACTTCGCCCGATCATTACAAAACATATTTAGAATATGTCAACTCCACTACTTTATCAGACATAAAAAATACCGCTAATAAATGGTTGACCGATGGTGTTTTCAATTTGGAGATTCACCCATTCCCGGATTATTCAACAACCACAAGCACGGCAGATAGAACAAAATTACCCGAGACCGGAACACCGCCGGCAGCAAAATTTCCGAAAATTGAAAAAGCAGAATTATCAAACGGCATGAAAATATTACTTGCAGAAAGAAAAACAATCCCGGTTGTAAATTTCAATTTGATGTTCGACGGTGGTTTTGCATCGGATCAGTTTGGAATTCCCGGTACAGCCAGTTTAGCAATGTCTATGCTTGATGAAGGAACTAAGGATAAAGATGCACTGCAATTAAGCGAAGAATTATTAATGCTTGGCGCACAATTATTTACCGGTGCTAACCTTGATCTAAATACAATTAATTTATCAACCCTTAAATCTAACTTGGACCCTTCACTAAAATTAATGGCCGATGTTATACTTAATCCCTCGTTTCCGCAAAAAGAGTTAGATAGATTAAAGAAAGAAAAGATCGTACAGATTAAACAAGAAAAAGCATCACCGGTACAGATGGGTTTGCGCGTTGTGCCTCAATTCATTTACGGTAAGGGTCATGCGTATGGATTGCCATTCAGCGGCTCCGGTTATGAAGATGGAGTTATGAAAATTACACGTGACGATCTTGTGAAGTTCCACAACACGTGGCTCAAACCTAATAATGCTACACTTGTAGTTGTAGGTGATATAACAATGAGCGAGTTAAAGCCAAAACTCGAAAAATTATTTGCCAACTGGAAGCCCGGTGATGTGCCCAAGAAAAATATCAGTGAAGTTAAACCGGTAGATAAACCAATCATTTATTTCATGGATCGTCCCGGTTCACAGTCGTCAATTATTTTTGCCGGTCAGCCGGCACCGCCATTTGCAGATAAAGATAATATTGCAATCGAAACATTCAATGATATTCTCGGCGGTGCATTTACTTCTCGCATCAACATGAATTTGCGCGAAGACAAACATTGGTCGTATGGTTCCGGGAGTTTTGTAATTGGCGCACGCGGCCAGCGTCCTTACATTTATTTTGGATTGGTTCAAACCGATAAAACAAAAGAATCGATTTTAGAAATGATGAAAGAGGTAACCAATTTTGTTAACGATAAACCGGCAACCGAGGAAGAACTTCAAAGAGTGAAGTCACAAAACACACTTTCGCTGCCCGGCGGATGGGAAACAAATGGTGCGGTGCTTGGATCAATTGCCACAATTGTTCGTTACGGATTACCAGATGATTACAACGATACGTATGCGTCAAAAATTAACGAGTTGAATCTTGAAAAATTAAACAGTACTGCAAAAAGAGTGATTATGCCGGATAATTTATTCTGGGTAGTTGTTGGCGATGGTTCAAAGATTCGTTCTTCTTTACAAGAGATTGGTTATGAAATTAAGAACATCGATGGCGATGGAAAGGTAATAGAATAGTTTCTTCGTTCTTACTGATAATGTTATCAATTAAGTGTAAAGATTGATTTAAGAATATAGAACATGGATTTGGGATTTTTAAATCTTAAATCCATGTTTTTAAATCAAAAAAGTTACTCTGCATTGAAAATTTTTATAAAGTTATATATTCTCATCTAGCCTTCAATGAACACTCACAAAAAAGACCTTACCGCTTATTTAAATTTCTCAAAGTTGCCTTTCTAAAAATTGATTTTTTTCATTTCTGAAAAATAAATTGGATAAATAGGCAAATATTTATTCAGATTATTGGCAAAGTTTTTGAGCTTATCGAAGGACAATTGTACAATTTAAAACTTAATGGAGCTTCATATCATGAAAATTACCGAAGAATGCATTAATTGTTCCGCTTGCATTGACGAATGCGAGCATAATGCAATATACAACGCCGGTGAAGGATTTACTGTTAACGGGGAAAATCGTTCAGCACTTTCTGATGATTACACATTTATCGTTCCCGAGTTGTGTGATAATTGCAAATCTTGTGCAGAAGTATGCGCTGTAGGTGCAATTATTGAAGAATAATTAATTCCGTGTGTGTTTATTTAACCCCGACCTAGGTTTTGGTCGGGGTTTTTTATTTTAAATTAGTTTACTGCGTTGATGTATGGTGTGATCTTAGAAACCAAATGATGTTTAGGAACAGCTCCAATTACGGCGTCAACCAATTTCCCGTTTTTGAATATGCCAAGTGTAGGGATACTCATAATTCCATATTGTGAAGCCACACCGTAGTTCTCATCGGTATTAACTTTAACAACTTTCAATTTACCAGCCATGTCATTAGCAATTTCTTCAACGACCGGCGTAACCATTCTGCACGGTCCGCACCACGGCGCCCAAAAATCTACCAATACCGGTAATTCGGATTGTAAAACTTCGGTTTGGAAATTGAAATCGGTTCCTTCGGTTATATTTTTCATTATATTCTCCAATATATAGATTCTCTGAGTGGTATGATGCGGAAACACCGCGAAGGATTCAAAAAAATTATTTAAAAAGATCAATCAATTCAGATAAAGATCCAATAGTTAAAATCTGAATACTAGATTGAAAACAGAAATCGTTGGAATAATGCGATTTGGAATTCCTAGAAATTAAAATTGGTGTAATCCCAGCAGAGAAAGCGCCAAGAACATCGTCCTTTATATTATCCCCGATATAAACAACTTCATGAGGTTTTAACCCGGTTTGTGTTAATGCAAGTTCAAATATTTCTGATTCGGGTTTCAGGCACCCGGCTTCATCGGATATAACAATAGTATCGAAATACACGTCAATCTTTGTTCTGTTTAATATTTTTCTAATATGCGGTGAGTGGTCAAAATTTGTTATTAGTGCAAGTTTTTTCTTTTTCTTTAATTCGTTAAGTACCGGTAAAGCATCATCCGCAAGCTGAACATTTTGCTGCCACATTTCTGCCGTTCTATCTGCAATTATTTTTATCTTTTCAAGAGAAAACTTTATTCCATTTTTATCAAAGCTATTTTTAATCTTCGTTTCATACGTAGTTAAACAATCTGCACTATCCCTATTTATTTTGCTTTCAAGAATATCTGTACAAATCTCTTTAACTTGATCGTGATCAATACTATTTTCTTCTCCTATCATGTCGTAAAATGATTTTACCCAGACAGAATTGGCATGATCAAAATCGTTAAAAACCAATAGAGTTCCATATAGATCGAAAAAGATCCCACGGGTTTGATCATTTAATCCATTATTCGGTTTATCGTTCATACATTTTTATTTTTAGATATGGATAATAAATATTTTAAAAATATTTTCGACAACTATTTCACAAAATTTGCATCTGTTTAATAAGGACAATTAAGAAAAAATGCAGAAAAACGGAATTATCGATTTTACACTCATTTATAATAGGTTTAAAAAGCCGTTATTCAATTATATAAGTAAGGTTATGAAATCCGATATTCTTGCAGAAGATCTAGCTCAAAATGTTTTTATGAAATTATACGACAATCTTGATCGAATCCGGAATTCTGCTACAATCGAGGTATGGATATTCAGAACAGCACGCAACGAAATTTTCGGGCATTTTAGAAAGAAAAAGAACTTAGTCGAAGAGACATTCGAAATACATGAGGAGAAAATTTTAACCAGCAATCTACTCGAAGATTATGAGCATAAAGAATTAATAGACTTTATTGAGGCAGAACTAAATTGTATGGATAGAGGTAACAGCGAAATTTATTATCTGAAAGAATATTCCGGTCTGAGCTACAAGGAGATTGCAAAAATAATGGAAATAACCCAGGACATTGTTAGAAGCAGATTATTCAACGTAAGAAAGAAATTGAAAGACGCAATTATAAAATCGGGAAGGAGTTAACATGAATTGCAACGATATCAATTTAATGATAAGCGAATACCTGGATAATGAACTGACAAAAGAGAAAGAAGTGCTTCTCTTTACCCATCTTTCTACTTGCCACGAATGCCGTGAAGAATTTAAGCAGCAAAACACAATACAACAAGAAGTAAAACTTCATCAAAAAGAAGTGGGCGTAAGTTTTGAAGAAAGGATTTTTTCTTCAATCCGATATCAAAAGGAATCGACTACACGAAGATGGATTACTAAACAAGCACCAGCATACATTAATTATGTTTTAGGAATCGTAATTATTGTAATCACATTAATCTCCTTTTTTCAGTTTCGTTCAATAAAAGGTGATTTAAATTATCTTGAGGTTAGGTACGAGAACGCACTTGAGAGAATCCTATATCAAACCCATCAAATAAATTTAATGATGAACAACATGCCGGCTATTCAAATAACTACACCTCCGGCAGACATGTGAGACAATGGAGGTATTATGAAAAAGTTATTATTCTTTTTTTTAATTGGGATAGTTTTCACCGCCGGTTGCAAAAAAAATAACGAGGTAAAGGAAAATATTTATAAACAAAAAGTAGAACACTGGGCAAATTTCGACGATGAGCTTGATATAAAATCGGAGACACAAATTGATACCGCTTTATTCCGCCGGGAGATTAATTCAATTTTAACTCCCCAGAAAATTGCAGAGTTATTTGGTTCGGGATATCATAATTTTTATCTCGCACTCACAATAAACAAAAATGGTGAAGTACATTTCACACTCAATACCGATATTTCATATTGGTTAGGCACCGGTACCGATATACGAGACATGATATTTAATGATGGGGCTGATTATAATGTACCAAAGAAGAAAATCAATTTAACCAGCCAGACTAATCAAGAAAGAATTATTACCCAGACAATATTTGAATCGGCTTTTGCCGACACAAAAAAAATATTCAAAGCTACGCCGGGTTTAATAAACGGGAAATCGGTCCGAAGCATCAAACTGTTTGAAATAAATTCTATCACCGATAAAAATTTTGCAATTATAAAACCGTGGTCAATCAATGAAATTGAAATTTCCAAATACCGTCCTCATCTGCTCGATAGTAGTTTGAACAGATATTATTTTTCTACCGGGCTTCCGGCAGTAAGTATCGATGGATTTGAATCTATCCACAAAGCTATAGTATATCCCGAAGAAGCATTGAAAAATAATATTACGGGAAGAGTTATAGTTCAAATCTTTGCCGATGAAGAAGGGAATTTTGCCGGTTATCAACTAATAAAAGGATTGGGTTACGGTTGTGACGAAACAGTTATTGAAGCAATAAAAAATACTAAGTTCCGCGGTTATCCAACCGGTCAACGAAGTTCAATAATTGTTCCGTTCGAATTCGGACCGCCTAAAGCCTCCCCTATCGATTTAGCTGTTCAAATATTTGATTTTAACAATGATTCAAATGTTTACAACAATATAAAGTTGGGAATTGCTAACAAAAATAAATTAGATAAAAATTTTGAAAAGATTTATTTCA
>DYJK01000076.1:0-11897 GCA_020723165.1 Melioribacter roseus
TAAAGGAATGATTCCTTGGTTCTGTATTCAGCGCCTTTGTATTTTTTTTCGCTGTAAACAGACGAGGTAATTATCAGGTAAAGCACAAGTAAAAGTAATATTTTTTTCATGATCAAATTGTTATTGTTAAAGTAAGTTGTTTAAAACGCAACGGGGTGAGGCTGCAATCTCACCCCGTTGCTCCATATTGATGGGAATCAAATGGAGGCACCATGAATTACTTATAATTTGTACCCATCAAAAAGAAACACTAAGAGAAAATTTTTGAACATTATTTAATCTTCCAAAATCTCCGTAGGAATAATCTATCTTCAACCCAACATTACCCAACAGTGTCTGTTTAATACCGGCACCGAATGTGTATGATTCCTCCGAATCTTCTAAGAACAGAGATTTATAACCTCCTCTTACGAAAAACATATCATTAAATGAATACTCTCCTCCAATATTAACGCTTTCATAATTATCACTCGGATGTGCAGCATCAAAAGCAATCAATAATTTATGCATATCGGTTTTTATAGGTTCATAAGCTAAGCCTACGCGGAAGTTTAACGGGAGTTCCCATTCTTCGGTCTGGAGATAAGCCGGAATCATATCATTATTACCAGTTGAGTTTGGATCCGGATCATATAAAACCAGGGCAGAGTTTCCATCGAGTTTCATTTTAGTACCAAAATTCGAAATCGACATTGCAAGTACAATTCCATCGAATGGGGTTATATATTGAACACCCATATCTACAGCGAAAGCACTTGCGGACATTCTCCACAATGTCTGTTGAATAAATTTAGGATTAAACCCGATAGAAAAATTATCTGTTAAGTTGATAGCATAGGCAATGCTGATTGCCATATCATTCGCTTTAAAAGTTTCACCGGTTCCATCCGGTTCTTCTATTGTAGTAACATTCATTTCATTCATATCGGAAGCGACAAAGCTTACACCTACGGCGCCATAATTACCAAGATTATAAGTTGCGGCAACAAAGTTGTAACTGATATCGGCAATCCAATCGGTACGTTCGAACAAAACGCTTACACCTTTAACTTTTGTTATACCGGCCGGATTCCAAAAAATTGCGCTCGGATCATCTGCTGCTGCAACGAACGCACTACCCATTCCAGATGCTCGTGCACCTTGACTAATAGATAAGAACGGAGCTGCAGTTGTACCGCGTTTAGAAACGTTCGATACAGTCTGCTGTGCCGGCACTATTGCGGCAGTTATTAAAACTATCAATACGATTTTTAATATATATGATTTCATATCTCTTCTCCGCTCTATTTAATTACCGCAAATTTACCGATGTGTTCACCAATACCTGGTGCATCTACATGGTATATATAAAGTCCGTAAGCTATATCCATTCCATCGTCTGTAACAAGATTCCAGGAAAGAGTTCCATCGCTAGGTCCCGAGTCTTTATATAATGTTTTTATCAAAGCACCCGTAATAGTATAAATTCTTATTGTACATTGAGCCGGTAAATGAGTGAAGTCTAATCTTCTTTCGCCCCTTCCGGTTTGACCGAAATTTCTTTTTTCCCATGCTGCCGTACTTATATAAGGATTGGGAACAACATTAACATCGCTCAACTCAGATTTTGCAACTTCCTTGTCGATCTTTGCGGATTTAGTTGAGAAGACAAAATTATCACCGGTCTGGAACGGTTTAGCAATAGTAATTCTATAAATATCACCCGGTTCAGGAGGAAACCAGAAAGTACCGGATGCACCGCGGTATTGAACACGCCATGTAAATTTCGCATTAGCAAATGTTTCAGCGCCAACATATTCTAAAATTACTATGTCATCACCAGCTTCAAACATTTTATTATTATTATTATCAAATACTTCTACCTTAACATTTGTACCGCGCGTAATATTACGAGCTTTGAAAGGAACCGGAATATTTGAGTATGGAGTAATAATTGTGGAATCTCTCGGCAGCCATTCAAGTTCATAATTTGCCGGCCATTTTACATTTCGTGTTGGTGAGCTTGCATCTGCAATTACAGATATTTCAAAATTAGAAACACCAACTGCCCAACCGGTTTCATCTGCTTTGGGTGCAATGGTAGTATCATTTTTAATTGCTACGGCAATACCATCAAACGGCGGGCTGAATTTACCGCTGTTAAAACTAGATGAATCGATTCTTTCGCCAATCTGCTTAGTAGAGTCTTGATAAGTTCTTGTTATAGTATATGAAGTTGTTTTATATTTTTGTTCATTACCGGCAGACGTAAATTCAATTTTATATGAAGCGTTTTCTTTAATCTGGGACGGATCTAATACAACAATATTCAAACCACCGGTACCTAATCCGCTGGTTACATTTTCTGTATCGCCGGTAATTTCAGGGGGAATGTAACCGGCAACCGGTGCATTCGGAATAACAACGGCACAATTCTGATCGACAAATGTTACATTACCAACCAAATCCTCTGAAATAATTTTTGTAGTTTCTTGCGGTGTTAAACCTTTAGTACCAAAATTCGGATCGCCCTGATCATATGCAACTAATGCATAGTAAAATCTCATCCCGTTTACAACAGTAGTATCAATGTAAGAGTGTTCAATACCGGTTTCATCGCCTCTCCAGAAATGTGCACCGTTAACACCTACCGGGTCGGGTCCTTCAATTCCATCTTTTAGATCAAACTGTTCCAACGGTTTCCAGTATTTAGCTTCACCTTTAGAATCCGTAATAATTTTAACATCATTAAATGACGGTTCCTGGCTTCTGTAAATTAGGTATCCTTCAAAATCTTGTTTATAACCTAAGAAAGGATCCACCGATTTCTCAGCTATGTCATCCCAGAATAAAAATACTTTTTTGTCACCGGGTATTGCTGTTAGCGTTGCTTTGTTTGGCGGTTTAGCAAAATTATAATTTGCATTGTAAATTTCTTGAACTGTTTCTTTGTTGAATACCATGTCTTCGTAATCCGAGCCAAATACTAGTGCAACAGAAAACCTTTCCCTTCTATAAAGTTTAAGTGGGAATGCACCCGAACCGAAAAGTATCTGAATATTTGAATTCTGAATAGCGGTGTCAAAAGCACCCCTATTCATTTTACGCCAGATTACCTCATCGTTCTTTGGCCAGATTGCATTTGGTCCTTTGTTAGATAAACGTTCAATTGCTAAGCTTGTTAAACCGATTTGATCTGATTCGTCTTTATCAGTCGCATCAAATTTCGGTTCACCATCCGTCGGTACTCCATCTCCTTCACCTTCATCCGGTCCATTATATTGTAAATCAAGAGGACCTACGCCATCTTTACCTACGTCGTTATTTAATGGTTCGAAATTATCCGGATCCCAAACACCGTTTCCGTTTAAATCAGTAAACGGAACCCAGTCCCCGTCATTATCTATTCCATCATCTCTTCTTTCATCGGTCATACCATCTTCATCATTATCAACACCGTCATAACCATCACCGGGGCTTTCCAAAAAAGCATAACCTACATAACCGGTTTTCCAATTATTTGGCGGTGCTTTACCGTCTTTATCAAATGCATAAGCAATGTCTAAAAAAGTATCATACGATGCATTATCGTCACCATTATCATTTACACCGCCCACGCCGGTATCACAATAGAAACCAAAAAATGTTGTATCGTAATCAAAATCCGAAAGGTTGATAATATCAAAGTGCCAGAAAATAATATCCTCGGCAAGTACGTGCGACCATTGGAAACCGCGTACTTCCATTCTCATAGCAATACCGGCTCTCTCCGGATCGCTTGCAACCGGGTAGAAGCTGTATGGCGCCCTATTAAATTCTTTATCTTTTGAATCATCAACTGCATAGAAAGTTTCGTATTCGGCATTCAATACACCACGACCAAAATAACCGTACCAGTAACTATTCCAGGAAGGATCTATGTTTGGTAATACCTGGGGCCATTCAGCGGGCCAGGTTCGTTTATCACCGCTTATAGCCGGCTGCTCGGAATCACCGGCTGCATAACCGGGTATCGGTTCTACAACCCACAAAACATTAGAAACCGGATCATAGTCAACTTCTTCGCGGTATGATGTCTGTGCCGGGTGAATAACTTGTCCATTCCCCGGTGCAGTTACTGCCGTAGTTACAAGAGGCGTGCAGCCGTCCAGGTAATGATGATCGCTGTAAACGGGCCATTCACCGGATGGACGATCAGGCCAATAACCAATTTGTCCATCATTACGGAATAATGTTCTAATCTGGTTACCGTTCATTATCCCTTTTTTACGGTAAGTTTTATCGCCGTAGGGATCAGATCTATATTTGGCTACCTGGTCACCATTCTGGGCAATCAACAATCCGCTGAACGATAAGATTAATATTAAAAACAAAAATTTACGGTTCATTATCTTCTCCATTTTTCAAAATTAAAAACCAACACTCACGCCTAAACTGATTCTACGCGGTGTAGAATACATAGAAGGATTCTTTACATATTCATCAATAGTATTCATACCAATAACCGGTGAAGCAAATTTAATATCAAGATCGGTGGTTGCGCGTCCGGTAGATGCGTAAACACCATATTCGTTCTTAGTATCCAATAAATTATATACAAGTAAGAATGTATTAAAATCAAGACCAAATACTTTAAACTGTTTATTTGCTTTAAGATCTACATTATAAGTAGTTGGTTTTCTTCCGCCATTTTCAAATCGCACTCCTTGTGAATATCTCTGAGATTCAGTGTACGGCATACCCGAACCGTAACTAAAGATCAAACCGGCAGTCCAATCCATCGGGTCGCCGATTGTTACGGAAAGATTTAATGTATGCGATTGGTCCCAGTTCAATGGTAAAATTTTCTTTGTAACTTCAACCGGCGGATCGGCAGTATTGTTGTAATAAACTGTTAACGGATCCGATGCATTACCTTCGGCTATTTGATAAGTATAATCAAGTTTTGCACTGAAGAAATCTACAAATCTTCTTTCAAGAGTAACTATAAATCCCTTTACGCTTCCGTAATCTCTATTTACATATCTACCAAATAAAAATCCTTCGTAGGTTTCCAGGACTTCCATACCGAGAAGATTTCTTATATCGCTGTAATAAACGGTTAGATCAAGAGAAACATCCGGAAAAACAACTTGCTGTAAACCAAGTTCATACTTAACTGTTTTTTGTGCTTTCAATTCAGGATTACCAATAATAGATGAAAGCGATGTTGTTTGATCTATTATATAATTATAGTTAGTGTACAAATTCTCAAAAGAGGGTATCTGGAAAAAGTGCCCGTACGAAAAATGAATAGCACCTTTATCGGATATCGGGAAAGATACGCCAAGCCGCGGACTAATCTGGTATTCATTTTCAGCATCCCTATCAACATTTGCATTCGGGAATAACGGGTTATCCAAAGGATTGCGTAAATCCGCCGGCAACGATGTTTCAGAACTAAAATAATCAAATCTTAAACCGGCATTTATAATCATTATATCATATTCCATTTTATCTTGAATATATGCAGAGAGTTCGATCGGTTTTCTTACATATGTTTGATTGTACTTAGTATTTTCAGCACTATAACTTAAAATAGGGTTACCCAAGCTGTCTATTTGATTCTCAGTTAAGGTGCGCCAGTGATTGTATAGCTCGTGAGTTCTGTATTCTGCACCCAACTTAACTTTGTGTTCTTTTGTTAATTGAGATTCTAGAGAAAACTGTAATAAGTATGTATTAGTTGATCTTACATATCTATCTACTTCATTACCGCCCGACCAATATGTGTAACCGGTAATAGGAGCTCCTTGATTAGGACCCACATATTGCGAATCAAAAGGATCATCGTAAAGATGGCCGGCATATTTATGTAAGTTAGCGGAAAATTTTAATGTTGCATATGTACTTTGCGAAGGTACATACGAAATCTGGAAATTATTTATTGTATTTGTTCTGTAATGATTTTTTATACCATCCGGTGTTTGTCTTAAAGCATGGCTGTAGTACTTATTCCAATTATCATCCCAGAAAAAACTATAAGAAAATTTAAATTGTGAAAGATTATAAGATAATTTTCCGTTGAAAGAATATTTCTCATAAGGATTCATCGGAACATACACGCTATCGCCGGTATTCCGATTTATGTAAATAGGTGGTTCTGCGGAAATCTGCAGCGGTGTATCATCAGATGTATTGAAAACTCTTTGTCCATATAGATGTCCATCGTCTCTATAATATCTTCCGGTAATAAAAAATGTTAAGCCGTCTAAAACTTTTGTTGGACCGCTTAAACTGAATTGATAGTCACGTGGACCATCGATATTAAACCTATTTAAATTGTAAAAAATATCTGTATGGGTAGTATAGTAGCTGCCGATGTAAGCCGAAGCGTTTCCTTCGAACCTTGTTCCGCCATCTTTTGTTACAATATTTACAATACCGGACATAGCTTGACCATATTCGGCATTGAAAGTACCGCTAATAACTTCCATTTGACGAATAGAACTATTTTCAACTTCAACAGACATACCGCCGTTAAACACATCGTTAACAGAGATACCATCTATTAGATAAGCAACTTCATTACTTCTGCCGCCTCTAAAGTGCCCGCCTACAACGCCGGCTTGTAAATTAATAACCTGGTAAATGTTCTCTACCGGCATCATTTTAATATCTTCCGAAGAAACTATAGCAGATGTTGATGTCAAATCTTTTGTGACAAGCGGCTGCTGAGCTTGTACTACAACTTCGCCAAGGTTAATTGTGGTGGGTGTGAGATCATAATCCAATCTTGTTGTTAAATCAATTTTGATTACAACTTTTTCTACAGTTATCTTATGATATCCTACCGAACTGATAATTACAGTGTAAACACCCGGGGGTATATTATTGATATAAAAATCCCCCTCAATATCAGCGGCAGCGCCGTAGTTAGTACCTTGCAGTACTACGTTAGCTCCAATCAAAGCTTCGCCGGTTTCCGAATCTTTAATCCTTCCGGCAAGTTTACCGGTAGTTCCGGCAAGAAGTGTGGATATCATTGAAAATAACAGCAGTACAATCAATCCAAGGTTAAATATTTTTGCTCTGCCCAATTTAGCTCCCTCCCGTTGATTGACTTTACACATGATAATATATCCTTATAAATGAACCATTAGTTCGGTTTATTGAAAAATAATTACTGTTAATTCAGAAAAATTAAGTCGATAATTTAAGCTCATATTTTAGAACTGTTTAAAAAACCTAACCGACCATCTATTAATTACAGCAAAGGTAATCAAAGATAAAACCTCTATTGCACAAAATGCTGTAAACGCGTTATATACACTATGAAGAAGTCATTTCCTTATAAGTAACAGACTATTTTAATTATAAAAAGAGTGCGGTATTAACATACCGCACCCATCTGTAAATAAATCACTTAACAAGCATCATTTTCTTAACACTGGAGAATGAACCGCTTTCCAATTTATAGAAATAAACACCGGTAGATAATTTGGAAGCATTGAAATTAACTGTGTAGCTTCCGGTTTCTTGATGTCTATTAACTAAGTCTGCAACAACACGTCCGAGGATATCATATATTTTCAACGATACCATGCCGGGTTTTTCAATTGAGTAAGTAATTTGTGTTGCCGGGTTGAACGGATTCGGGAAGTTTTGTGATAATGAATATGTAGCTGGCAAAGTTTCTGTCGGTACATCGGTTGTAACTTGATCATCTTCTAACCAGGTATACATCCACAATCTTGCATCTTCGTAACCATGGTCTTTGTTAAACGGTGACCAGAACAATCTTGCCTCTCTGTTTCTCCACTTTTCCGGACTGGTTCCACCGTCATGATCAAACACGCCGAAATCGAATCCAACTTTCCAACCTTTTTTAACATAGATAGTATCAAGATATTGTTCTTGTGGTGCATCTCTCTTTGTTGCAAGATCAATCAATGGAATTCTTGCTTCAACTATGTAACCTGATGGGAATTTTTCTTGCCAGTAATAATTTTCGCCGGGCAGTAATAACTCATCGGTTTCTTTATTCCAGTGATCTTCTCTTGCTTTCTGCTTGTTAAATCTTAAGTGATAATCTGGTGTCTTACCATATTTGTAGTCCTTAGTCGGCGGATATTCGTCGCTGTTATATAAACCGATAAACAATTCTGTAGCATCTAATGCCCATGTATCACCTGGATAATAAGCATCATCATCATATACAATATTATCAGTTACATTATAAGCTACATATAAATATTGTTCATCAATAGCAACATAGCAATCGGCAGAACAATCATCATCATTATCAACAACATCGCCTTCGCCTAAGAATGCAGTTCCATCAGATGGTTTTATACTAAACGGTGTAACACCGGCAGTAATCCATTCGGCTAGTCCTCCGTCTGCCTGGAAATTATTAACCGTACCTACGTGAATAGTTGGAATTCCTTTTGCTGTATTAGTAATAGCACCGGAAGAGAAGACCGGTCCAACATTTTCTGCTTTATCCTTACAATAAATAGCATAGTACCAGGTTTGATTAACATCTGTTTTGGGGGCTCTAATCAAATGCTCAGTTACTTGTACGCCGCCGGAAATATTTTGACCTAACGGTATAACACCTGATGCTGTAACGTCTGTAATTGGATCTTTGCTATAAAAGATAAAGTATTTTTCGCCTTCTTCACCTTGTAAATCTTGCCATGTTACCAAGTTGCTGAACGAAGATGGAACTACAAGCAAGCTTGAAACCGGTTCTGGAGGAGTTTCATCAGCATATTTAAAACCAGATTGCTGCATAACATCCATTAATATTGTTCCGGTGACTCTTACCGGGGCTGCAAATCCATCTTCTGTTCCCCTTCCAAATAATTCAATTCTAATCTTATAAATACTTTCCGGTTTGAATATTCCATCGCCGCTGCCACCTTTTAAAGCAAATCCACCTATTGGCGGGAAGCGGTCGCTAGCACCCATCGGTTTTTCATCGAAAGGCAAATAATAACCAATCCAGCCGGAAGGTTGTGTAAGATCAATACCGATATCGGTTATCCATTCTTCGTTACCGCCGCCGCTGTTTTCATCAACAAAGACTCTCATAAAATGTCTTCCGGCTTCGCCTACTGCCGGAACAAGATTTTTTACAAATAAAATTATTGCTGTTCTTTCTTCAAATTTTTCAGGTTTGGTTACATCTTTTTCAATAGATAAAAAACCACCCCAGCCAAAAGGTGCACTGAGTTCATAATCAATCTTTAAAGAGCCGTCGCCTTCAACTTTATCTGTAGCTTCATCTGATAAAGTAATAGCGCCGGCATCAGCACCAGCCCAAGGCATATTGTCGGGGTTCCAACCGGATGCTGCCGAATTATCAAATGTGAAAATCGGTGGATACGCATTGCCATAAACTGCAAAACCGTCTAATAACACCGTTCCAATTGCGGTTGGATAATTTGGACCTACACCTGAACCGGTAGGGGGCCCAGCGTAAACCATAGCAATTTCATAAGAGCCGATTTTGTGAACTTGTAATTCGCCATCGCCGCTACCAAATTGATACTCGAAACCGGTAGTTCTATCGCCGGTTTCTGCAATATTAATTGAAGCTTGAATCCATTCGCCGGAAACATCGGTAAAATCAATTGGAGTATTTGTTAACCAAAGGTCGCGGTTCCCTTCATCATCAAATTCACCCATTTTAAATTCCATAATAAAGCTTCCATCACCGCTCGACTTAACAACGGGGTTAACAACTTTATACCAGAATTTAATTTGAGTTCCGGCAGAAGCATCCATAGTTGGAGAAAATGGTGTAGTACCGGTAACACGCACTGTGTATCCGCCCCAGCCATCCTGGGCATCAACACGGTAATCAATTTTCATTGATCCAAGACCCTCTTTGTGGTCTGCTTCGTTATACAAATTCATATAAGAATTTGTACCGTTAGTATAAAAGTTTACATCTCGTACAGCTGGATCGGGCCAATTTGTACCGACAGCATTATCCATCGGGTCAAAAACCCTTTGGGCACTTGCTGTTCCAGCCAACACTACTGCAAAAAGAACAAATAGAAGTTTCTTCATAATGCCTCTCCTTTTGTTGTTGGTTGATTTATTAAATGTTCATTAAATATGTTATATAAATAATGACCATAAACTTAAAGTCAGAATCAATATCACTCCCGAAATGAGAATATTAAATTTTACTTTCGACTTTCCGAGAGCACCTTTTTGAAAACTATTGACGGTCTCATAACCATTGATTATCAAATTGAAATTCTTTCCATAAAGTTCATCACCAAGACGGAACAAATAACTTAGCGATAACAGTAATACCGATGAACCTAAAAACAAGAAGATAGTAAAGTGTAAATAATTTATTTGTGAATATGCAATCAGCCACGGGTTAGTAATCATATCCGACTTCATCAGCAGTTCAAGCAAAAATCTTGATATTCCGAAAAACTCACCTACTATCAAAGTTATTAAAACGCTTTTTGCATTTATCTTTTTGAGTGTTAACCCGAATAAAAATATTGCTGCTATCGGTGCGCTTATAAACGCTTGTGTACTTTGCAAGAAAATATAGATCTGTGAATTAATAATTTTAACAAATGGGATGAGAAGAAGAACGAGAACAACAATCGTTATAGTTGCCATTCTTCCTACAAGTACAAGTGTTCTTTCCGAAGCGTCGGGATGTTTCGGTTTGTAAAAATCTAATGTATATAAAGCAGATATGCTGTTAAATGCACCGGATAATGAGGACATCATTGCCGCAAGAAATCCCGAAAGAACAAAACCTTTTATACCTACCGGTAAAATATTGCTTGCTATTAAAACCGGGTAAGCATCATCTCCTTTTATTTCGGGAAATAGTGCAAGCGCAATCAACCCGGGAAGAACTAATATAAAGAGCGGGAAAATTTTTAAGAAGGCAGTGAAGATCGTTCCACTGCGTGCTTCATTAACACTTTTGGCCCCAAGTATTCTTTGCACCATATAATGATCTGCGCACCAGTACCAGAATGCGATTATAGGCGCACCAAAAAGAATTCCCGTCCACGGGAAATCGGGATCGTCAATTCCTTTGAACATTTGAAAATGTTCTGCCGGAAGTTTTGCCGCCAAACCGCTGAATCCTCCAACTTCATTTAATCCGAAAATTGTCAATACAAGCCCGGCTAAGAATAACATAATACCTTGAAAAACCTGGGTACGAACAACTACGGAAAATCCGCCGACTAAAGTATAAATACCAGTTAAGAGAACAATGGCAACTGCCGAAGTGAAAATGCTCCATCCGAAAATTTTATTCAGCAAAATTCCACCGGCGAATAGTGTAACCAGAATCTTCGTAATTATGTACGTAAAAATTGAGAGACCGGAAAAGAATTTTCTGCTTTTTTCATCGAATCGTTTTTCTAAAAATTCCGGTGTAGTAAAAACGCCGGCATTCTTATAAATTGGCGCAATAAACCAGCCGAGTAATATCAAAAGAAAGATTGCAATCAATTCAAATTGTGCAACTGCCAAACCACGCGATGCACCGGAGCCGGCTAATCCAATAAAGTGTTCGCTTGAAATGTTTGTTGCAAAGAGCGACATACCAACAGCAAACCATCCCAGGTTTCTGCCGGCTAAAAAGTATTCGGTTGTGTTGGTATCCCTATTACGGAGATATAGTCCAATTCCAATAACGGCTGCAAGGTAAATCAATATTACGAGACTGTCGTAGAGACTAATAGGATCGTTCATAAATTAAATTAAACAAAAATAATACCGGTGTTAGATTATGAATTCCATCAAAAATCGAAGGCTTAAAATTTTAATGTAATCGTTTACTTATTAAAATAATAAGTAGTCCGTTATCAAATTAATAAGCTACTTTATCAGCACCATTTTCTTCGTAGCTTGAAATTCACGTTCTGAGCTTGTCG
>DYJK01000076.1:11997-17843 GCA_020723165.1 Melioribacter roseus
TACTTTATCAGCACCATTTTCTTCGTAGCTTGAAATTCACGTTCTGAGCTTGTCGAAGGACTAACTCTTAACGTATAAAAATATATTCCGCTGGGTAAAGACGTTGCTTGCAACGTCTTTACATCAAATTGTACTGAATATTTTCCGGGAAGCTGAAACTCATCTACAAGCGTTGTTATTTCTCTACCGAGAATATCGTAAACCTTCAATGTTACGAACACACCCCTTTGATTCCCCTCTTGAGAGGGGACACCGATGGTGGGGGTGGGAATTGTATATGTAATAATAGTAGTAGGATTAAATGGATTAGGGTAATTCTGCCCAAGAGAAAATTCTGTCGGAATTGTTTTTTCTTTTTCATCTTCAACATCGGTATAAACACCTTCTTGACTAAAATAAGGTAAGTATGCAACTTTCAATCTATAAACTACCGGTTTAACAGTTTGTCTATCCATTGTATGCAGACCCATTGTTTGGTAGCCGCCATCATTTTTGAATTGATACCAATCAAAAACACACCACCACGTAGAGGCCATAAGTCCGCCGCCAAAAGATTCATTAAGTGTACCATTTGGATTTAGTGCCGCAAAAAGTTTAAATGCATTGAATGTATTATCGAAAATATAATTCTGATCATCATAGCTTGTTCCACCTTCACCACTCCAATAACCAAACTCAGTATCTAGTGCCGGTTTGCTTGGATAAGCCGTTCTAACCTTTCCTAAAAAATCATAAGTACCAACAAAGGTATCGGACTTTCTAGTTTTGCCTTGATAAGGATGAAATACTCCAAAGTACATCGTCCACCCGGCAACATCCAACGCAGCTTGCGAAGCATCGTCCGGGCCCGGTCTATCGGCGGCGGCAGATTGTGTAATCATTCTGCCATCGTAATAATTTTCCCTTTGATCATTAACTATATTCTGATTGTAGACTGCCCGATTTTCAACATCCAAACATTCGTTTGAAGTACTCCATAAAATTATTGACGGTCTGTTATAATCTTTAAATACCATCTCGCGGAACATCTGGTATGTAATTCTTCTCTGTTCCTGGTGCTGCCAAGCTTCCGGATGATCAAACCAGAAAACCGGGATCTCTTCCATAATAGTTAAACCGATTCGATCTGCAATTAAATATGTATAAAGATTGTTGGGATAATGTGCGGTGCGAAGAAAATTTACATTCAAACTTTTTACCTGGTTCAAATCGGAAAAGATTATGTTTTTCGGAACTGCTTTCCCATAATCAGGATGTTCTTCATGACGTGCAGCACCGGTTAAAAACACAATTCTGCTGTTGAGTAAAAATTTATTCCCTTTTGTTCCTACTGTGCGAATGCCAAATTGCGTGTAATATTCATCAACAACATTACCGCCTTCTGTTAGTGTTACTTTCATGATGTAAAGATTTGGATCTTTAGGTGACCATATATTTGGATTTGGAATCTGAAGGTCAGTCTGCCAAACGGAAACATCATTTGCTGAAACAGTAACGTTATTTTGTGTTGTACCCATCAATGAAACTTCGGTGCCTACTAAATCACTCGCATATTCGGATTGAATATTATTTTCGTTTATATCGGCTTCATATACATTTATATTCGCAATAACATCTGACGAAGCACCTTTCCTATTATTAATAATCAGTGTTGTTTCAATATTGCCATCCAGATCCTTTGGCACAATGTTAGCCCTAACAACATTTACCGGGTCGCTTATCTCTAAATAAATATCGTGATATGCCCCATCATAATTAAACCAGTCCGGTGTGTTATACGGAACAATAAATTTATTAGAGTTCCACCTGATATTATGAACACGGACAACAATCGTATTGTTGCTGCCGAAATTCAAATACGATGAGACGTCAAATGCAAAAGGAGTGTGTCCTCCTTCGTGGTAGCCAAGATAATAATCATTGATCCAAACATCTGTTACATAATTTGCTGCATAGAAAATTAGTTTAACATATTTACCGGATTCAGCAGCATCAACTTGAAATGTTTTTCTGTACCAAACAGCATCGTAGTCAAACGAAATAGTAGGGGCGGTTGGCCATGGATGTAAATCATTTTCAACACCCGGTAAAGTTTTTTCTTCCCAACCGGAATCATCGTAGTTTGCAAGATGTCTGTTTGCCGCTTCGCTTTCCAGTACCGCAATACCGGCCGCATCACGCTTCATTAAAGAAATTTGATCACTCGCATCGAATCTCTGTTTCTTCCATGTTCCGGCAAGATCAATTATTGTTCTTTGCTTTTCAAAGGAAGGCATGGGTATGCCATTCTGGAACGGTACTTTAATCCCATTAATATCTTGTAAAGCCAGGGTTGCTTCTAAAGTTGCCGATGTTGCACTCTGTGCGTATAATTTATTGTTTGGCAGAATTAATGCAAATGTTATAATAAATAGAATTAAAATTTTGACAACAAATTTCATGGCTCTCTCGTTTTATTAAAGATGGGAATCTCAACGTGCAAAAAAGATACCACGCCGACTGTGGAAATTCACTTCATATCAGCGATTGAGTAAACTTAAACTGTGGTGATAATTATTAAAGTAATAAGAAAGCGGTTATTAAATTAATAACTCATTTTACATAATAAAAAAAGGCGGTGATAGCCGCCTTCTGGATACTGGATGTAAGATTCTGAATGCTGGCAAAATGACTATTTCAAAAGCAACATCTTCTTTGTGATCGAGCTGACTTTTGTTGTTAAATTATAGAAATAAACACCGCTCGGCAACTTGCTCGCATCAAATGGTATGTCATGCTTGCCAATTTCAAACTCACTATCGGCGAGAATTGCAACTTCATTTCCCAACACATCAAATATTTTTAGTTTGATATTTTCTTTTGCCAGCAGCGTAAAAGTTATTGTAGTTGTTGGGTTGAATGGATTCGGGTAATTATCAAGTACTTCTTTTGTTTCTTCTACTGCAATTATTTGTTGGTCTATATTTTTTGCTCTCTGAGTGTTATATCGATCTTCGTTTAACATAAGGTTAGCATAAGCCAATAGTTCATCTTCTGGATATTTTGAAGCAAGATCATCAAATGTTTTTTGAGCACTTAACTTGTCATTATATAGATCAAGGTAAAATGCACCGATTCTGTATAAGGTTTGTTTTTCTATCGCCTCGTTCAAATTATATTTGTTTAGTATCATCTTTAAGTTATTCACTGCTTGGTCATCAAAACTGAGATTATAAAGTTGATGTGTTTCTAATTCGAGTAATACTACAAATAATTCCTTTTCTTCTTTAAACAAAGGTCTCAATTCTTTCTTTGAAAAATCGATAAAGTCTTTCTTCTTTGCTTGTGTAAAACACTCCTCAATTTTTATTAGTGCATATCTGCCTCTTGATGTGCTAGGTTCTTTTTTAAATACTTCTAAGAAAAGATTAATTGCCTCGTCATGTTTACCTTCTCTTTGTTTTTGTTCTGCTAATTCGAGTTCATCAAATTGAACACTCATTGTAACATGGATTGGTTCTTTATCTATCATTTCTGTTGGTTCGGTTCTTCTACCCGGATTCGGATTTGATGTTAATGGATTACTCCAGTCAATTGTTGAACTTCCCCCTTCACAAAACATATAATAATTAGGAGGATTTTGTCCCCACCATACTCGTTGAGCATTTACCGTGCATTGATCTGACGCTGCTACATTGCAAGTAGCATTATCAAAAATACTGTTTCCATATGTCAAATAACCATTGAGATTAGGATTACAATTGTAAGTTACATTAATACCCCATGATTGGTTGTTCCTAATAACATTAGATCCTGGATAACCGTTATCTGTTAGGTTGGGTGAACTATAAGAATTACCCCTTAATCCGTATGATGAATTATTTCTAATATTATTCCCAACTAAGACCGGACTGGAATAATAATCGCAGTAAACACCAACACCGCTGTTGTTATCAATTGTACTATGTTTTATTGTTGGGGACGAGTTGTACATATTAATGCCGGTAGTTGCATAAGTAATATTACAGAAATCAAGTGTACCGCTACTCCCTGAGTTGAATTGAATACCTCCCCAGTTACTTGAACCACTTTTTGTAAGTGTTATGATATTTGAAGGTGTTCCTTTTATTTCCAAAAAGCCATTTACAATCAGCTTAATATCATTAGCAAATTTAAATTCCCCTTTAAAAAATTCATAAGTATCACCACTAGCTACTGTTTTATTACTAGTAAACTTTATAACATCACCTCCTAAATTAGGTAGATGCTCTTGTATTATTTGATTCATACGAACAATTTGGCCAGTTGTAAATTCCCATCTACATACATCATTTGTATAATTCATGAAATTATGTATCGGATCAAAAACATCAAATTCTTGTTCACATGTACGGGGAATAGGATTTGGACATCCATAATTAGCAAGATGAACTGGAGTGTCAGAAACAAGGTCCAAATCACCAAGATTGCATCTATCAACAAAAGTATGGTAAAGTCCAAAGCAATGCCCAACTTCATGAACAGCATTAATTCCTAAATTTAAATTAGGATCACTTCCGCCAGGCAAAGTTTCTGGTTCAATTATAGCTCCTAGTAAGTACGGTGTTTGTTTTGCATATATATTATCTGGCATTACACCCCATCCCCTTACATTACCAGATATACTTGTAATATATATATTTAGTACATGCTCTGGGTCAATGGATAAAGTACTTTTCATTTCCCTTTCAACTGCCGAAGGTTGAATAGATGAATAAGTTATATTTCTCCAATTATTATTCTTTGTTCTTGTTATTCCACATAAATAGAAAGTGGTACCTAATTCAGAAAAACTACTATTGAATACATTAATTTGTTGTTCCAGTTGACTGTTCTGTACATTACCTTCATTGGTAGATGAAATAATTACATGAAAAACTACCGGTACTGATTTAAGAAAGTCTGATTTAAAAACAATATTTGGTGCTTGTGCCGGGAAATCATACTGATTTCCACACTATTGAGCTTGTGGAAGAGTTATCGATGTAAAAATTATATTTATTATTAGTAAACAGCATATTTTCATTCTCTCATCTCTTGCTATTATGATAAGATCAGTTATTTAATTGCGAACTAGGATTATAATTGTAGGAGATACACTTTCTTCCATTTTTAATTCTAAAGTATCCTGATCTACTATAAAAAAGAACTGCGGATTAGAAAAAATGTTTTGAGTACCTACAAACTGCAAAGAATCATTTTTTATTAAAAAAGTACCTAGAAACGTCTCTTCAAATCCGCCTCCACGGTAATTCGGATGTTCCGGTATAGCCCAAAAACCCTTAACTCTGAACTCTTTAGTTAATTCAATTTCAAGTTTACCACCTATTTCTAATACATCTATAGGAATGTCATTATCACCCGGTATAATAAATTTTAAAGCATTATACTTCCCAGCAACCCTAACAGCATCGGGGTCATAGTCCGGTTCTGTCGGTTCTCTGTTATTACATGAGGAAGTAATCAGAGCAATAACTAAAATATTTATAAATACCTTTTTCATACATCCCTCTTATTTATTAAAAAATCGAGAATTACAAAACCCTTATTAGAAAAATAATATCATTAATTCTTTCCTTAATTTAACTGGATGCTTTCTTGCTTTTTGGTTGGATTTCTGTAGAAATTACATTGTAGTACTCCGAGGTAGAATAATGTAAATAGTAGTAAAGATAACCTCATAGATTCCCTCAAGAATTACTAAAATAATCTAAGTAAAACAAAATATTTTTTTCAAGGCATAAATTCTGGTACCAAAAGTTTATTATTTACCAACGTCTATGAGCGGGTGGTCGCAGACTATCTCTACGAAGAAACAAAATGTTAAT
>DYJK01000077.1 GCA_020723165.1 Melioribacter roseus
ACAATAATTAAGTTTCTTTCAATCATTAGCTAAAAAAACAATTATGGGCGGAATAATATTTTGGGCAATAGTCAGAACTGCAATCCTTATACCCGCTCTGTGGGTTTTGCAGAATTACATGGAATATAAATACTGGTGGTGGTTCGGGCTTATGGCTATTTATGGAGTTATAATTCACCCGGCGATGATTCAATACAGATTATTTAAGGAAGAAAACAAAGAGGTTATTAATGATACTCTGTGTTCTTCTTGCAAGCATTTTGATGCAACAGCAGTAATATGCTTGCTTTACGATAAACATCCCACAGTTGACTACTTACCTTGTGATGGATTAGAGTGGGAACCAAAAGGCGGAAACTATGAGAAAAAAGAAAACAATTAATTATAATAAAGAAGAAATAAAAAAAGATACTATTTACTGTACAGAATGTGGTGAAGAACTTAAGATGTTTGGCATCGATAGTAAGAAGGTTGATTTAAGAAAAGCTAAAGAGCGGTTTAAGCGATGTAAAAAAACGGGCAAGTTTAAAGGCGATAAATGCGCTATGATATTTATTGCCGAATCTAATGAAAATATTTTTACTGATGAGTGAGTTTATATAAATACTGAACTGCATCAACAAAGCGCGGACCCGGACGGGCGAAGAGGTCCCGGTCTATCAAATAAAAATTCCCTTGCTGTATCGATTTCAAATTTTTCCATTCAGGGTATGATTTTATTACCCTTTCTAATTTATCATCGAGTGCAGTTGGAAAGAAAATGAAATCCGGATTTCTATTAAGCAGCTCCTCTCTGCTGAATACGGGATAATTTAACGGTGAATCTTCAGCAATGTTTTTTAATCCGCAAATATCAAAAAACTCGTTGAAGAATGTGCTTTTCCCGGCAATCATAATAGGATTAATCTCAATCAACATAGCACCGGAAAGAATTTTGTCTTTTGGCGTTGATGACGATATAGAAGTAATAATCGAGTCCCACCTGGCTAATTCGTCATTTACCCCGGGCTCTATACCGAAGATTTTACCTATATCGGAATATGTTTTTTTTATGCCTTTGTAATTACGCGGATTTGATACAAATATTTTTAAACCGAGTTCTCTGAATTTGTCATAAGTTTCTTTTGTGTTTCCTTCAACAGTAATAAAAATAAGATCGGGTTTTAGAGTAACAATTCTTTCGAAATTAAATGTAAGCAAATCACCAACCTTCTCAACTTTAGCAGCGTCTTTCGGGTAGTTGCAGTAGAGAGTGTTGCCAACAAGGTGATCTTGAAGATTTAAACTATAGATCATTTCAGTAAGATTTGGTGCAAGAGTAATTATTCGTTCCGGTGTTTTATCGAATGTAAATTTATTACCAAGATCATCGATGATGGATAAACCATCTGTAGAATGTTGGTCATTTTCACGGCATGAGAAAATGATAAATGAATATAATATGAGAAGTATAATTTTTTTCACTGAATTAACCGGGTTGAAAATAGAATTAATCGAATATTTACAGCTCAAAGATAATTATTAAATGGAAGTAGAACAAAGGAACCGGCTAATTTTTGTTTAGATGCTTTTTCTTATGGTGCTTAAACCATAAAATGTATTTTGAGAAAGATAAACAGCAGACTATTTAATCAAACTCATTTTTTTCGTGATCGTTTGGTTGTTGTTTTTTAATTGATAGAAATAGATCCCACTCGGCAGTTTTGTCCCGTCAAAGTTGATTGTATAACTTCCCGAAGTTTTAAACCCTTTAACTAATAGAACAACTTCTCTTCCGAGTATATCGAATACTTTTAACTCAACGAACCCGTCTTGGGGTAATTCAAAAGATATTTTTGTTGCCGGGTTAAATGGGTTCGGGTAATTCTGGCTTAAAGATATTTTTGATGGAATAGTTTCCGGGTTTGTTTCTACATCTGTATTAATAAGTGAATTATAGCTTATAAATTCCGATTGATGAACAGTCTTAGTCTGTCTATCCTGGATAAAAACTACAAAGCCAAGCTTGGAAGTATTCCATTGCGGATTTAAAGTTATAGATTCGCTTAATTGAATTTCCTGGTTGGCAGAAATTGTAAAACTTCTGCCGCTTGAATTCGGGAACATCTTACGCATCACATTTTTTTGCGGCGATATACCGTTTCTGCCCTGGTAGTTTACGGTCTCAACCGCAACAACTAATAGTGATAAGTTATTGAAACTACCTTGTTCTGTTTGATTAATTTTAGCATTTATTGCTAAGACGTTGTTATTAATTCCGCCGCTTAAATTCAGTGTAAAGGGAGATTGTTGTGATACATAGCTATCTAATATTCCGCTCCAGCTTGAATAATTATTTGATTGTAACTGCCCGTCAAAAATTACGCGTGGTGTTGAACCGAACGGACCGTAGTAACTATTTCTTGCTGCCGGGTCGGCGGTGTTATCCTGGTTCAATTTATCATCAGGATAAGGAAAGCTCATGTGATAATAAATATATGTAACGTTGTTTTTGTTTGGACTGTTGTTAACATAATTATCGATCACGGAATGAGCACTTGGACAAAGAGTACAATGTGAGTTTGTGAGAACTTCAATCAACACTTTTTTACCCGAGGCAAAAATTGAAGTTGCCAATAGAAATATCGATAGAATAATTTTTATGTTTTTCATATATCCCTTTTCAAATAATGCCTAAAATTGAAATACGTAAACCTTCGAAAGGAAGAATGTAACGGCATACACCGTTAGAACAAATTTGTCCACCTTTTTCTTTTCCGTACGAAATTACCGCTGAGAGATTCTGATTGAGACGGTATCCAAATTCAATAGCCGACCAATATCTTTTGCCGGACACATCAAAACGGTTAGTAGAAAACTCGTATCGAAATGTTACGTTGATCTTTGTGTCGATTACGTTTATCAAATTGAACAGATGATTACTGTATTCCGGCTGTGCATTGAAGTTGTCGTTTACGGATTCGTACTGGTAATCAAGTTCTGCCGAATAGATATCGCTAAAGATATGTTTGAGTTGAAATGGAAAAACTTTCGACCTGATTTCATGGTTGTTAGCACCGTTGAAAAATTCATCGAAAAATATTTTTGATTTTAGCGCAGCAGCAATTTTAATTGTAGACATTTCGTTTAAACTATGTTCAACCTCACCAAATACTTCGTAATAAGGAGAGTATTTTTTTGATAAACCGGGTAAAACATTAACCGGTTCGGATTCGCTAAAAGCGAATGAGTTCTGATCGAATGAATAATTGCTGTGTCTGCTTGCAATGCTTGTGTTAAAATTTATTGTAGTGGTTTCTGAAGGTGTATAAAATATTTCTAATTGTAAACCCAGTTCGTCGTTAAAATCGACTTCGTGAATTGCCCTTGTTAATAATGTATAGGAATGCTCTTTCATCACGATCGGAGCGTTTTGAAAAGGCAAAAATCGCGTTGTTCGGGTTATGTCGTTTTTCTCAAAGGGATCGCGCAGATCAAACCGATAATTCTTATAATCAAGTGTAAGTCCAAATCCCTCGTTGTTGTAACTTATCGATGAGTATATTCCGTAACCGTACGATTTGCTGTTATCGTGAAAATTACTTGTTGATTTGTAAGCGTAGTCAAATAAAACTGAAACGTGATCATCGTTAAAAGATAAATTGAGCGAGGGGAGATTCGCTTTAATTTTTCTATCGTTTGGGATCAAGTCGAATTCACCTTCGGAATAAATATATGTCAGACCGATTTTAAGATTGTCAGTTGGATCAATTTCAAAATTCCCCCCATAGATTTTATAATCCTCGTTTCTTCGTATCTCGATTGAATCTTTAAATTCAAGTACACCGGCAATAGCGGAAAACGAAAAACTCTCTTTTCTATAATTAAATTTGATACCGTCCATCCAGCTGTCAAATCCCAATCCACGTGATTCAAATAAATTTATCGCAAGTCCTCTTCCATATAACTCGGAAAAATTTCCGGCGCGTATGTAGAGCTCATCACCGCTGTATTCAATAAATCTCCGTCTCAAACCTTTGTAAGTTAATCCTACCTCGGGCGGATTATCATAGAGCAGTCTTCCGCCGATCGTTATGTTATAGGGAAGGAAAATTTTCATGTCTGTCAAGTTTTCTAGATAGTTAAATTTCCCTTTGAAATTTCCAAACGATCTCTCGCCATCTCCGTAACGCAGATAATTTGAAACGCTGTATGAAACTTGTCCGTTTACAAAACTTACCGGCAGTAATATTATTATGAAAAGTTTCAGTTGTTTCATTTACCTATTCAGCAGTTGAGCAATTTCTTCTTCTAATTTTTTTTCATCGCCGGGTACATATCCGGTATGCCGGTAAACAATCTCACCGTTACTATCTATTAATAAAGAGTAAGGAAGAACTTGCCCGTTGAATTTGTTGAAAATTTCAAAATTGGGATCAACGGCTACGGGAAATTTTATGCTTTGTGAAGCAACAAAGGATCTAACTTTAGCCACGCTTTTAGGCGAGTCCTGGTTGATCCCGATAATCGAGAGCCCTTTGTCTTTGTATTTTTCGTAGAGATGGTTTAAATGGGGCAGTTCACTTTTGCACGGCTGGCACCATGATGCCCAGAAGTTAATTAATAGCACGCCTTTCTGGTAAAGCTCTTTAGCATTGATTTGCTTGTTGTTAAGAGTTTCAATTTTTAATTCAGAGACAGATTGCGCTGTTAAAATTGAAGCGGTTAACAGAAAAATTATGATTACTCTTTTCATTATTGTCCCGGTAGTAAATCCATTTGCCTAAGAATGATTTTTATTTGTTTTAGCTGCAATTGTAAAGACGTATAAAAATTTGAAAACTTACACTTGAAACCGTGTAAATACACATCGTAATTGTTAGCGGGCAGAATTTTTTAGGTGGGAGATTTTTGTTATTTTTGCACCGCACCCATAGCTCAGTTGGTAGAGCATATGACTCTTAATCATCAGGTCGGGGGTTCGAGTCCCCCTGGGTGCACTAATCTCCCGAATTCGATATGAATGAGGGATTTTTTTTATAGCGAAAAGATAAAATAGTGTTTAAAGGTAAAAAAATAGGACTCGCACTATCTGGCGGAGGTTTTCGAGCTGCTGCATTTCATTTGGGAACCTTGAAAAAATTAAATGAACTTGGAGTTCTGAAAAATATTGATGTGATTTCGACAATTTCAGGTGGTTCAGTAGTCGGCGCCTACTATGTTCTCAATCAGAGTAATTTTGACTCTTTTGTAGAAAACTTCCAATCGATACTAAAAAAGAATCTTGTTTTAAGAGCTTGCATATCATTTAGTTTTATTATTCGTGTGATTTTTCTATTAGCAACAATATTTATTTTTCATAATTTTATAAACAGCTATAGTTGGACTATAGTATATTCTCTTCTTCTTTTAATATTTACGGGATGTTTTTTATATATAATATTTCCGACAACTAAATTAATTCGCCAACAATACGAATCGCTGATTTATAAAGGGAAGAAATTAAAAGATTTTCCCGATCAGCCAAAGCTTGTAGTCAATTCGACAAATTTAGAAACTGGAACATTGTTCTCGTTTACTAAAGAGTACTCATTCGATTCAAGCT
This sequence comes from Melioribacter roseus, assembly GCA_020723165.1. Classification (GTDB taxonomy): domain Bacteria; phylum Bacteroidota; class Ignavibacteria; order Ignavibacteriales; family Melioribacteraceae; genus DYJK01. Next base: position 5,585 of record DYJK01000077.1, read on the forward strand.
ACAAGTATCCCCCTTTCAATGTTAACCCAGATTTTGATACTAAAGATTTGTCTATTGCAACTGCAGTTTCTTGTTCTACTGCAGTACCATATTTTTTTTCACCAACTGTCTTCCGATTCTATAAAGACGGAAAACAAATAAGGTCTAAATTAGTTGATGGTGGAGTATATGATAATCAAGGTATCTATCGTATAACAAGTGAAAATCCGAATTACAAAACTGATATCGTAATTATAAGTGATGCCTCTTCACCATTTGTTAAAAAATATTTTGGCATAAATCCTTTGCCAGTACTCGGAAGAATTATGAGTATTATGATGAAAAGAATAAAGAGCGTTCAATTTTTACAGAGTATTTACGAAGACAAAGAAGATGAGCTATGGGAGATTGGATATTTTTCACTTGATTGGAATTATGAGAATTGTTTTCTAGGTTTTTACAATGCTGTAAGAAAACACAACCTTAGACAACACTTGATGGAATTTTTCAAAATAACAAATGAGATGAAGGAAAAGAAAGAATTAATGATTGATCATTTAAAAAAATCGATTGGCTATGAAAAGATAATCGAGAATGGACTTTCGAATGAAGAAATTGAATTCATAAAAAAGATAGGTACAAGTTTAAGTTCGCTTTCTCAAGATGAAATCAATTTACTAATTAACCACGCAGCAACGCTTACTGAGATTCAAGTGAAATTATATTGCCCTTTCATTAACTCATAAATCATCAAGAGCAGAACTTGTTTCTTCATAAGTTGTAAAATAATATTTCTTACCTATAGGATGCACTGTACAAGATAGATTACTATCGTTTGAGATGATAATCATAATGGGTGCTTGTACTTTATAATTATCAGCCTCCGAGATTTCGTGCAGACTTTTAAGATCTTGGTTACTTGGTTTGTTAGATTTTGATGGGTGATAGTGCCATTCGCCAACATATAAACCTTTCTGACCATTTTTTTCATATTCATTATCTATGATACTTTGACAATATTCTACATCACGCGCAAACCAATTATTTTTTCGAATAGCCTTAGGACCCGGTCCAGTAACTTTAGTAATATAGACATATCCATTTCGTCCCATAAAACCTATAAGAATTCCACCAGTTTCTATATCAGCAGAACTTCCCGCTTCTTGGATTAAAAAGCCCAATTGATCTTTAAGAATGCGAATCTTCAATTTTTCTTTTGATGAACATAAGGGACAGTTTGGATGAGGTGTGATTTTGAATTGCTTGATCCTCATTTTTTCATCATGATCAATTGCAATGTGTTCCAACGATTCCGATTGAAAGATCCAATGATTGTATTCAGTATCTGTACCTTGTAAATAATCAATTATAATTCTTGCTGTTATTGATGATATGAGCTTAAGATCAGCGGCACTAGCTGGTCTAATGGGATTATTACATTCATTAACAATAGTTGGTAAAGTTTCATCCTCAAGAATATCGATAAATAAGTCACTCTTCTCTAATTTATATGCGAGGAGGCATCTATAACATGCATCTTGACCAGGAATTACTCTGAAAATACGTGCGACTTTACCACCGCGCAAAGCTCGCGAATAAAAAACAATTCTATTATTTACAACAGCTTGTTCATTAAGGAAAAATTCAACACTATCATCCGCTATAGTAGAGATACCTATGCTCTCATCTGACATAAACGAATTAATATTCTGCTCTAGAATATTACTATTTAGAGGATCAATTGCATTCATACTTACAAAAGGATTATGCTCTAAAATATGAAAAAGTACACCGATACTCTTAGGATGAAACATATTGTTAAGACCGCATAAATGTCTAACTGGATTATTTGGTTCCAATAATTCATAATCAATCAATGACATTTTACCAATACCAGCTTTACCGATACAATCGGCAATTTCAGATCCTAAAGCACCACAACCAATGATAGTAATACTTTTTGAGACTAGTATATTACGAATAGCGCGTTGAGAATTTCTGAGATGATGTGAATCATCAGTAAACTTGACGCTTTTAATTGCTTCAATTTTATAGTTGCTTAATACTATAAGAACATCATCAATAATTTTTAAACAGCCATATGGGGCATTACCAATTTTATTTAATCTCAATAATATCCATTCATGTTCTTTGTGACGGTTAACAAAACGAAAACCAATATAGACTTTATCAAAGGCTCTCCACGCATAATCATAAAATTTACTTTTAAAAATCATCTTTATCGCTTCTTGTTGATTATTAGAGAGTAACGAAAGTACATATTCAATCTTTTCGAAAGGCGGTGGCTCTTTAGTAATGTCCCACCACGAGCCAACTATAATTTTGTCTTTTTTAATCTCTTGTATCAGCGATTCTTCCTTAGTTACAGCATCCAAAAGCCCAGGAAATTTATTGACATATTCTTTGCTAAATATGTCATCAATTTTTGGTAAAAGAGTTACTCCAGATTGATTATTACCTATGATTTGGAACCCTAAATAAGTATTGATTATTGAGAAAAAAGATGGATAACGAGATAGGTAAAATTCGCCTTGTGAAATAGAATTATCATAAAATATTTGAGGTAACAATACCCTTAAATCATTTACCTTTTGTGGGAAATGTGAAAAGAATTCTACTTCTTGGCTATCGAATTCATATTTACCGGTTTCGATAGATAGTAACCACTTTGCTATACGGTTAAGTATATCGGATATCTCAAATATTTGAGGATGATCTTTATACAAATTATCCGGTGCGACAAAACAAGCTTCTCCATCAGACATTTGATGTCTTAAATAAAGTATATTTTTTTTCGAAGAAACAATTTTCTGAAGCAATGAAACATCTTTACTAATACTCGATATTTCTTCTTCGGTTAACAGTTCCTTCAAAATATAAACCTTAGGTGGCTTAAATGGAGTGTAAGAAGGGTAATATATAAGGATAGGAAATCGTTTAGTGGATTTTCCTCTTACTATTATTTCACCACATGAGATTAAAAATTTTTCAAATAATCGATATTTTTCTACATATACATTACTCTGAGAAAGAGATTCCTTTTCTTGTAGATACCAATCTGGATATTTAAGTCGCCAGGGCATTAATGTCCCATCTCTTTGTTATCCAATTTTGTTTTTGGGATAATAATTGACGATGTTAACAGTGATTTACTACCCTTGTCGTTGTCATCATTATTTGAGTATTTGTAATTATCCCATAGATTCGAATCAACTTCTACTGAAAGATTACCTTCATTGTCAATATCAACAATAATTGATACTCTTTTTTTATTTTGATTTCCAAGATGCAGTAAGGAATCTTCATTAACATATTCCTTATATAATTTGATTGCATCATCGTGAGGATGATCATGTTTACTTTCACTTTTTTTAGGTGCACTTATAATTACATAAGTTGGATTCATACCTTCAATATGGTCTAGATAGGGATCATCCCCTTCATTTTCCATGAAAAAAGTTCGAGAACCGTGATGACTTGCACTAAGTACCATAGAGGGCAGTCTATCTGCATGATAATCTGTTATATGATCTTTCCATGTTGTTAAGTCAGAATCACCGGTTATCATAATAGATGTTGGCTCAGAACCATAAGTGAACCGAATTACACCACAATGTTCATGAATTCTTTTATCTCTATCTTTAGGTTTTTCATCTGCAATTTCGTCAACCACATATTCAGCCGGTGATAATATGTTATAAATAATATCACCAATTGGATGTTTTTCTTTATCTAATTTATTTTCTTCAGATGATCCGAATAATTGATATGTATTATCTTTCCCAACTTTATTAATGACATATTCCAAATCTTTATAAGCATCATCATGTTCTTTGCTGGGTTTGTGACCAGAATGCCAAACTTCCGAAATCCCTATTTCATCATAGATATCCTTTAGTCCTCGAATATGATCGGTGTGGGGGTGTGTATTAATAAACACTTTTAACGCAGATTTGCCTAATAGATCTTTGAACATCTTTTTTAAATCAATTCCTTCATTTTCTTTATCAATATTACTATCGATAAGAATATATTGATAAGATTTCCCAGTAGGTACTACCAGCAAAGTGGCTTCACCTTGTCCAACATACAAAAAAATGGTTCTGAATATGCTAGACTTTTGAGGAATTATTACATCTTGAGCAACATTAGACATTTTTTATCTCCTTTAATTACTTATACAATTTTTTAATCCTTTCCCGATCTTCATTTTCTTTATCACCCTTATAATAAATTTCTATAAATTCAACTTTGTCATCGTTCTGAAAGTATGAGTAAATGATTCTTATACCGGACTGAACACCTTTACCTTTAAGCGACTTGCATGCGAATTTTTTTACTTTGTAAATCTTAGGTTCGGTGATTCCCAAATCACTAATATGTTCAACAGCACCGTTGTCTATTCCAAGTTTATGAAATAGTTTTAGCTGGACATTGACGAATGTTTCCAAATCTTCGTCAAGTGTTCGAAATCGTTTAAACAGTTTCTTTTTGTCTCTCTCAAATTCTGGTAAGTAAACAATATCTTTGAATACTTTGCTCAAACTTTCATTACTCCCCATCGGGATTGGAATAGTTCCTCACTGAATATGGCGGTGTACGGTAGAATACTGATTCGTAAGGAATAATTTTACCCTCATCGGTAGTCAGCCATGGAACATCGTTATGTGAATATTCACTTATCTGTGCAGCGTTCATATCCGAAAGTTTATTTATTACCTCGTCTATTAATTCTATTTCTCTGCCCGTAACAATCGAGAGATCGGGTTCGCGCAACGGAAGATATTTTGTTTGCGGATGGCTGAAATACTTGTCCTTAACTCGAATTAATTCCTCGTCCTTTTCCATCTTTTCAACTATTTTGACAAACTCTTTAGGAGTTGGACCAAAATGATTTTTAATATAAGTAGCGCCGATCAATTGCTCTTCATACCTTTCATAATAATCGAAGTCGATGTAGAAAAGTAGTTTATAAAGAACTGTTTCACCGATGTTTGGTTTAGCACCAACTTTGTTGAGAATATAAAGGAGAACTTCTTTGAATTTTTTTAGATTTTTCTGAGGAACAGAAATTCGAAGTGATTCTTCTGCTTTGGGAGTAGAGTCTTCGTTATGAAGAATGACCTCGCTTTTTGACTTGGGATTTATCAGTTCGCTTAGAGAGACATTGAAGAATTCCGATAGTTTTAAAATTTCTTCCGGCGTTAAATATCGTTCACCTTTTTCAATCTGTGTGATTGTTGGGCGGGATATACCAAGATAATCAGCAAGTTTCTGCTGACTAACATCCCGGGATGCTCGCAGCTGATTAAGTTTTTGACCTATGAACTTATTTACGTTAGACATTATTTGCGCCTTTTTTATACAATACAAAAATAAGTAATGTTAGATTCTCTGTCAAATATATGTAAGATTATCTTACCAATATATTTTTAATAATTTATACGGAGTCATTTCAAGAAAACAAGCTGTCTCATACTACGTGAAGATTTATTTTTCCCAAATATTGTGTTATTTTCTAATCGATTAAACTTGATTATTCATGCCTAAAACATCTAACAAATCTCTGTTGCCATCGGAAAGAATTATAAATAGAATATTAGTTATCAGAAATCAAAAGGTTATTCTTGATCGTGACCTTGCTCTACTTTACGGGGTAGAAACACGTGTATTAAAACAAGCTGTTAGAAGAAATAGAAAAAGATTCCCTTCAGATTTCATGTTTCAGCTAACCAAGGAAGAATTCACACGTTGGAGATCACAAATTGTGATCTCCAAAGCGGATGAAAAAGGATTGCGCTATTATCCATTTGCATTTACCGAGCAAGGAGTTGCTATGCTTTCATCGGTTTTGAAAAGCGAAAGAGCAATTGAAGTTAATATTTTAATTATGCGAGCGTTTGTTAAACTCCGTGAAATTATTTCCACCCATAAGAAGGTTGGGGAAAAGTTGAAAGAACTTGAAGGCAAACAAAAAAGAACATGATGATCAGATTGTACAGATAATTCAAGTTATTAATCAATTAATTACTCCACCGGATTCTTCGAAGAAAAAAATAGGTTTTAGTTTAGACTGATCAGTTATTGGGTAGATTATTATTTACTGAATATAAAATAATACGGAAGAAAAATGGAAACCTATTTCGATTTCAAAAATCAAAAAACAGATTTTAAAACTGAAGTAATTGCTGGTATCACTACATTTTTAGCAACGATGTATATAATTATTGTTAACCCGGCAATTCTCGCAAATACCGGCATGCCATTTTCCGGTGTACTTACCGCAACTGTTTTAGTTAGTGCATTTACAAGTATTGCAATGGGTATTTATGCAAAAAACCCAATCGTGTTGGCACCCGGTATGGGTATTAACGCATTCTTCACATATTCAGTTGTACTTGGTATGGGTGTTAAATGGGAGGTTGCCCTCGGAACGGTTTTTTGGTCGGGTGTGATTTTTATTTTGCTCTCAGTTTTTAATATCCGCACACACATTTTAAAAGCAATACCGCGGCAGCTTCGCTATGCAATTGCATCCGGTATCGGGTTGTTTATTACGTTTATAGGATTTGTTAACGCAAAATTTATTGTAGATAATCCGGCTACACTTATTAGTATAGGTAAGATCGATGCAATTAGCACAACATTTTTGGTTGGATTAATCATCACTTCAATGTTGGTAATAAAGCGTATAAAAGGAGCGCTTATTTTGGGAATTGCAATTACAACTTTGTTGTCAATTCCGATTGGTAGGTTATACGGAGATGCAGCTGCTGTAAATTTTGGAAACTCAACATTGGTTACGTGGAATGGTTTATTCTCATGGCCGGATCTCAGTATTATAATGAAATTGGATTTTATCAACTCGCTTCAATTTGCAATGTGGCCCGTCATATTTGCATTTTTATTTACGGATATGTTCGATTCCATCTCAACATTTATAGGTGTGGCTGAAGCAGCCGACCTAATAGATAAAAATGGTGACCCGAATAGAATTAAGGAATCATTAATTGTTGATGCATTCGGGACAATGATCTCGGGTCCGCTCGGGACGAGCTCCGCTACAAGTTACATTGAATCTGCTACCGGTGTTGAAGAGGGAGGACGAACCGGATTAACTGCAATTGTAGCCGGGCTGCTTTTTCTTCCATTCATGTTTTTCTCGCCAATACTTTCTATTGTTCCTTCGATTGCAACAGCACCGGCATTAATACTTGTTGGTGTATTTATGATGAAGCCGGTTATCAAAATCAACTGGACAAAATTTGACGATGCTATACCGGCATTCTTCGGTATGGTATTGATCCCATTAACATATTCAATCACACAAGGAATAATCTGGGGATTTATTTCGTGGACGATTATAAAGCTTGTATTTGGAAAGTGGGGAGAAGTGAGTTGGATGTTAATAGTAATAGATATTCTGGCTATTCTTACGATGGTTGTTTAAGACTAACTTTACATAGATTTTTTTTGAATCTGTAAATAAAATAATGGGTTAGTTTAAGAAATAAAGAGTTTGGTTTTTTTATATTTCGTCCCGTTAACACAAGGATTTTCCGACAATGAGTAAATCGGGTAAAAGTAAATACACAATCGGGTTGCTTCAGCTTGCATTCGGTGCAGATCCAAATGATAATTTAAAGAAAACACTTTCATGGGTTAAAAAAGCGGCGAAGCAAGGTGCGCAAGTAATTTGTTTACCAGAATTGTATCGCTCACAATATTTTTGTCAGAAAGAGGATTCATCGATATTTGATTTTGCCGAGACAATCCCTGGTATTTCAACAACTGCATTTCAGAAATCTGCAAAAGAAAATAAGGTGGTTATAATAGTTCCGGTTTTTGAAAGACGCGCACCGGGTGTTTATCATAACAGTTTGGTTGTAATTGATGCCGATGGAAAGATGCTTGGCATTTATAGAAAAATGCACATCCCCGATGATCCGGCTTATTTTGAAAAATATTATTTCACACCGGGCGATCTTGGTTTTAAAACTTTTAAAACTAAATACGGAAAAATCGGTACATTAATCTGCTGGGACCAGTGGTATCCCGAAGGGGCACGATTAACCGCGTTGAAAGGTGCTGAAGTTTTATTTTATCCAACAGCAATCGGCTGGCATCCAAAGGAGAAAGAGCGGTTTGGCAAAGCACAGAAAGATTCGTGGGTAACAATCCAAAGAAGTCATGCGATTGCAAATGGTGTTTATGTAGCTTCGGCAAATAGAGTTGGTTTGGAAAAAATTATACCCGGTTCGGATGGAATACAATTTTGGGGCTCGTCATTCATCTGCGATCCGCAAGGAGTTGTATTAACGCAAGCATCTGAAAGTAAAGAGGAAATTTTATTAGCAGAAATTGATCTCAAACATCTAGAAACGATAAGACGTAACTGGCCTTTTTTACGCGATAGAAGAATAGATGCATATGAAGGAATTACAAAAAGGTTTTTAGAATAAAAGATGAATGCCGAAATAAAATATAGATTACCGGCAGAGTGGGAGTCGCACAAATCAACAATAATATGCTGGCCTCATCAAAAAGAAGATTGGCCCGGAAAATTTGCACCGATTCCGTGGGTCTATGTAGAGATTGTAAAAAATATTGTGCCCGGCGAACTTGTTAGAATAATCATCCAATCACAAGAAGAAAGAAAGAATGCGCAAAAATTTTTAGAGCGTGCGCATGTTGATCTCAACAATGTAGAATTCATAATTACGAAAACGGACCGCGGCTGGATGCGCGATTCATCTCCGGCATTTGTAAAAAATGGTGATAAAGTTAACGCTGTAAAATTTGTATTCAATGGATGGGCAAAATATTCCAACTGGAAAAAGGATAAAAATATTCCGGCAACACTTTCCAAGGTTTTGGATTTGGAATTATTAGAAGCTGAATACCAAAATAAAAAAGTTGTACTTGAAGGAGGCGCAATTGATTCAAACGGATGCGGAACATTACTCACAACAGAAGAATGTCTGCTAGATGATAAAGTGCAAACGCGCAATCCCGGCTTCACGAAAAAAGATTACGAGGAAGTGTTCAATAAATATTTTGGAGTTACAAATGTAATCTGGCTTGGTAAAGGGATTGCCGGTGATGATACACATGGACACGTGGATGATCTCTGCCGCTTTGTAAACAAAGACACGGTTGTGTTGTGCAGAGAAAAAAATAGCGCTGGAGATAATTACAAACCTCTCGAAGAAAATTTTGAACGCCTCCAAGATACGCGTTTGGAAGACGGATCAAAATTGAATGTTGTTGAATTACCAATGCCTAAACCGATCAACTTTGAAGATTTACGTCTGCCGGCAAGTTATGCAAATTTTTACATTTCAAATTGTGCTGTGCTTGTTCCAACATTCAACGATCCAAACGATAGAGTTGCGCTAAATATCTTAAAAGAATTTTTTGTTGACCGCGAAGTGATCGGTATTCATGCGGTAGATCTTGTGTGGGGACTTGGAACAATCCATTGTTTGAGTCACGAGGAACCGTTGTAGGATTTTGTAGCACTCACAAATCTCGTTTTACGAAAAATATCTTACCTTTTATTTTTACACACGTTTAGATATACTTGCGGTAGTTAGTTTCTAAATAATCCTAATTAACAAGGTTTCTAATGAAGAAATTTCCGCTAAATAAGTTGCTAGCTGCTGCATTGTTGTTTTGTTTTACACTCTATATATATGGACAATCATCAAAGGAGATAATTGCCAAAGCCGGTAATATTTCTATTACAAAAGAAGAGTTTGTAAAACGTTATGAAATGAGCGCCCATCCTAATCCCCGGGGACTTAATGAAGAAGAACTGAAGAAAGAGTTTGTTTATACACTCCTTGCCGAAAAACTGCTGGCACAGTCACAGTCTGCCGGAAAAATAGCCACGAAACTTGAATTCCAAGCGCTGATGGATTATATCCAAAATAATTATTTGCGAGATTATTTATATAAAAAAGAAGTAAAGGATAAAATTGCAATTCCTGATTCTGAAATGGCGATAGGATATCAAAGAAGTCTAAAGAATTTTCGTGTTAAATTTATTTTCTCGAATGATGAAAAGGAGATTACCGCGATTTATTCCTCTTTAATGAACGGGGCTTTATTTGATTCTATACTTCAGACACGCAGTGAATACAATGAACAAAAAGAAGCTGCTAAAGTTACTTTTGGTTCAATGGCGCCGGAAGTTGAAAGTGAAATTTATAAACTCTTGCCGGGCCAATTCACTCCCCCGGTTGAACTTGAAGAGGGATGGTATATCTGCAAAGTTTACGAAGCCGAAGTGAAAAAAAGTTTGGAGCAGTCTGATATCTCGAATATGAAAAAAGTGCTTGAAAAAAGGGAAGAGGATAAATTATACGGTGAGTTTTATAAAAAATTTTTTAAAGGTGTAAATGTAAATACCGATAGACCTTTATTCGAAAGGTTGGCGAAGGCATTTTTTGATTATCTGCAAAAGCACGAAAAAGATTTTGTACAGATTAAAGCTGTTAAATTCCGCTTTACTGAAAAGGAATTAGGCGGAATGATCAACGACCTGGGTTTAACCGGCGAAGAAAAGAATAAAGTGTTCATAAAGTTTGAATCTAACCCGGTATCGTTTGGACAATTTTTACAGCAATTAAGGATTAGTGACATTGGTTTTCAAAAAATTGAAGAGCAACATATAAGAAACATTTTGAATAGTTTTATTTACAGTTTCATACAAAATGAGCTACTTGTTCGTGAATCAATAAAACGCGGCTATGATAAAATTCCAGAGGTTGCAAATGAATTAAAATCCTGGAAAGAATATTACCTTGCCCATGATGTAATGAAGAAGATATTTAGAGAACTAAATGTAACCAACGAAGAAGCGGAAGAATATTTCAAAAAAGAGAACAACTATGTTATTCAAGCCGACAGTGTTAAAATAATTGAGATTCTTTTATCAAATCTTGAAGAGGCAGAATTTGTTTTAGATCAAATTAATAAAGGAACGGATTTTGAAAAATTAGCCGAAGACTATTCTATTAGAAAAGAATTAAAAAACAAGAAAGGTGAATATGATTTACTCCCGGTAAGTGAAAATAACGATCTCGGACAAATTGCTTATTCAATGAAAGTGGGCGAAGTGCTCGGACCAATAGAGCTGGAAGAAGGATATGCTATAATTAAGCTAGTTGACAAGAAAGAAGGTATTAAGAAATACCATTCACAGTTTGAAGAGGCAAAAGAAGAAATTAAAAATATTCTTCGCACAGAAAAAATGTACAAAACACTAGACGATATAACCGCAGAACTTGCAGAAGAAAAAGGAATTTATATTAATGAAGCACTCCTTAATTCTGTTAAGGTAACAATGGTTGATATGGTAGTATTGCGGAGATTCGGATTTGGCGGACAGATGCTTGCTGTTCCGTTTACCCCACATTATTCATCCTGGCTAAAAACATATTTACAAAAACAAAAAAAAGATTTACCTAAATGAGCGAACTGAAAAAATATTTAAAGACTTTTTATTTATCACTTGCTACTATTACATTTTTAGTATTAACGGTTTTTGTATTTATGTCGTTGATAGGTGATTATTTACTGATTAAAGAAAGCTCTCTTAAAAAAATCTACTATGCTGATAACATGTCGCCCGGGCACAAGCTGGTAATAGAAAAGTTTAACAAAAAGCATAAAGGAAAAATAGAAGTAGTGCCAATCGATCTTCCGTTTGAGAAGTTCAGTACCAACGAACGGAAGGAACTGTTAATTAGATATTTACGCAGCAAAAACGAACGGATAGATGTTTTTTCAGTTGATCAAATTTGGGTACCAAGATTCGCAAAATTTGTTGAGCCGCTCGGAAATTATTTCCCATCCAATCAAAGGGAACAATTTATTGACCCGGCATTTGAATCTTGTTTTTATAAAAATCAATTGGTAGCCATTCCACTCTACTTTGATATTAGCGTTATGTATTACCGCATAGCTGCGCTTAAACAATTACCTGATTACCGGCAAATAAAAAATGAACTCGATAATTTTATTACATGGGAAAGATTTATTGAGTTAGGCGAACGAATTAAAAAATTCAACAAACCGTTTTACATTTTCCCGGCAGATGATTATGAGGGCTTAATGTGCAGTTATGTAGAAATACTTGAATCACAAAATGAATCGATCTTCCACGGCGATTCTGTTGTATTAACTACACCTAAATC
>DYJK01000001.1:0-30027 GCA_020723165.1 Melioribacter roseus
TTGGATTACAAAACTCTTTTGGATTTGGTGATAGATTGGGGTTAGCAAATCCCGGGCATATACGATCACTTTCTATAAGTAGTTTTAAGCCGATCCTTGCCCAGCAATCAATCAGAGAATTGACAAGAACAAACCGTAGGCCCGAAGATGTTTTAAACGCAGCAGTTTGGGCTTTATTTCAGGAAGGTTATAGAGATGGATTCGGAGCTGATGCCGATCACCTTAAAACTACGGATGATATAGATCTGATGCTCGAAGCCGGGTTTACTACTTTTACATTCGATCCCGGTGAGCACGTTGATAACAACGCCGATAAGTATAATGAAGATAATCTCTACAATATAATTTCTTCTTTACCGTGGAGCCAGTTGAAAGATTCATTCATGGAAGCAGAAAAAAGATATACCAAAAAACCAATTCTAATTTCAGATACATTCATATTGGAAATCAATACCGTACAATTACTCCGTGCATATGCAAAATACGGTAGGGCTATTGCTCACATTAAAAAGTTGTTTGCACACGTAGATGCTAAATGTAGTAATTACGAATATGAAGTTGAGGTTTCTATTGATGAGACGGAATCAGTTACATCTCCATTTGAACATTTTTTCATTACAAACGAACTCCACCGCTTGAATATTAAATTTATCAGTCTTGCGCCAAGGTTTGTTGGCTCTTTCGAAAAAGGAATAGATTATAAGGGTCAACTGGTATATTTTAAATCCGAATATGAAAAACATCTTGCAATAGTCAAATATTTTGGCGATTATAAAATTAGTCTTCATTCCGGCAGTGATAAATTTTCAGTCTATAAAATCATAAGTACATTTAAAGATGCTCATACACATATCAAGACTGCCGGTACAAGCTATTTAGAAGCGTTAAAAGTTGTAGCATCAAGAAACTATAGTTTATTCCGGAGGATATTAGATTTTTCACGTGAACTATACGAAACTGAGAAAAAAACATATCACGTATCGGCAGATATCAATCTAGTTAAGCATGCAGATGAATATTCTGATGAAGAACTTGTTGAACTCTTTAATTCGAACGATGTGAGACAAATACTACACGTTACTTTTGGAAGGGTACTCACAGATAAAAATAATTCGGGTGGTTTTTTATTCAAAGATGAAATTTATAAATGTCTAATAGAGAATGAAGAACTGCACTATAACTTTTTAATTAAACATTTTCATAAACATCTTGAACCATTTACATGAATCGTGAAAAAATATTAGGAGAAATACTAAATCGAAAAGTAGTGGCAATTCTCAGGGTTAAAGAGCCGGATAAGTTGAAAAATATTATCGAAGCATTATATGCCGGGGGAGTATCAGCAGTAGAAATTACTATGACCGTTCCTAATGCTATTCAGTTGATTGAACAAATGACAAATGAACTTAATCCTAATATTATTCTCGGAGTCGGATCAGTCACCGATAAAACAATGGCTGAAGCTGCTGTTAATGCCGGTGCTAAATATGTTGTAAGTCCCATTTTGAAAAAAGAGATAATAGAAATTTCACATAAAAATGATGTACCGGTAATGCCCGGATGTTTTACACCTACAGAAATTCAATCTGCACATGAATATGGCGCAGATATAATAAAAGTATTTCCGGCTGATGTTTTAGGTATGCAATTCTTCAAATCAATTTTGGCACCTCTGCCTCACTTAAAATTAATGCCGACCGGCGGTGTAACACTAACAAATGCCGGTGAGTGGTTGAATGCCGGTGCTTGTGCGGTGGGAGTTGGTAATGCTTTATTAGATAAGGATGCAATAAATAATAATGATTATAATAAACTTACAGAGAATGCTAAAATTATTATGAAATCTGTTTTTCGTTTATAATTAAACTGGAAAAAATTTATGCAAGTATCTTTTGATGATGTAAAAGGAAAAGTTTGTGTTATAACCGGCGGCTGCGGTGTTTTTGGAAATGTTTTTGCGCAAGGATTGTTAAAAGCCGGCGCCAAAGTTGCAATCATGGATTACAAACAAGGAAGATGTGAAGATTGCGCACAAGGAATAGCAAAGAAAGCCGGTGCACCGGTACTTTGTGTTGTAGCTAATGTGTTAGATAAGGAATCACTTATTAATGCAAGAGAACAAATTCATAAGGAACTAGGTAGTATTGATGTTCTAATAAATGGTGCTGGGGGAAACGCGCCAAATGCTACTACAGCTAATGAATTTTTAACTCCCGATAACCTTTCCGATCTAACAAAATCATTTTTCGGATTAGACTTAGAAGGTTTCCGTAGCGTATTCGATTTAAATTTTCTCGGTACTGTTTTGCCTACAATGGTTTTTGCCGAAGATATGATTTCAAAAGGCGGCTCGGTAATCAATATTTCATCTATGAATTCATTTAGACCATTAACAAAAATTCCGGCTTACTCTGCTGCTAAAGCTTCTATCAACAATTTAACTCAGTGGCTCGCTGTCCATTTTGCTAAAACGAGTATAAGGGTAAATGCAATAGCACCTGGATTTTTTCTAACAAAGCAAAACGAATTTTTATTGGTAGATGAAAAAACTAAAGAGTTGACCAAAAGAGGTTTACAAATTATTAATAACACTCCGATGAATCGGTTTGGTGAACCGGAAGAGTTAATTGGCACTTTACTTTACTTGATCTCGGATATTTCAAAATTTGTTACCGGGATAGTTATTCCCGTTGATGGCGGTTTCAACGCTTATTCAGGTGTTTAATTATTGTTAGAAATTTGAGGATAAATTATATGTCGATTAATAGTGGACTAAAGATTAACGCAGACGCTCCTAAAGATTTCATTTCACTTGGTGCTTTGGTGCACCGTTTAGATCCCGGTATTATACCGTTTAGAAAAGCAACGGAATGCAAAATACATGTTAGCGGCGGCGAATTTAATGTAGCAGCAAATCTTGCTGATTGTTTTAGAATGAAAACCGGAATTGTTTCAGCTATCGTTGATTATCCTATCGGTGATCTTATTGCCGAGAGAGTTAAGGCGATGGGAGTGATTCCTTATTTCAAAAAATTTAATCATAACGGTGTTAACGGACCTAACATGGCTACTGTTTACAGTGACCGGGGTTTTGGTGTTCGCCCGCCGGTTGTTTTTTATAATCGTTCGAACGAAGCGGCCGCATTATTGAAAGTTGGAGATTTTAATTGGAATGAAATCTTTAAGGGTGGTGTTAAATGGTTTCATAGCGGCGGAATATTTGCTTCACTTTCAGAAACAACCGGGGAATTAATCATCGAAGCAATGAAATCTGCAAAAGCTGCCGGCGCTGTTACAAGTTTTGATCTAAACTTCCGCGCTAAACTCTGGAACATTTGGGGCGGAGAAAAAAAAGCTGTAGATGTAATTGATAAAATTGTAAAACACGTTGATGTACTTGTTGGTAATGAAGAGGATTTACAAAAGGGTCTGGGAATACCTGGCCCGGAAGTTACAGCAAAATCAAAATTGGATCCTTCCGCTTTTATCGCAATGATAGACAGTGTTGTAGCTAAATATCCTAATGTTAAAGTTGTTGCAACTACTTTGAGAGATGTTCATTCAACTAATTGGCATAGCTGGAGTGCGGTTGCATGGATTAACGGTAAAACGTACACAGCACCTACTTGCGAACTAAATGTTTACGACCGAGTTGGCGGCGGTGATGGATTTGCAGCCGGTTTTATCTACGGTCTCCTTACAAATCAATCTCCAGAAGATGCAGTTAAACTTGGCTGGGCTCATGGAGCGTTGCTTACTACATTTCCGGGTGATACTACGATGGCTTCTTTGGAAGATGTGCTTGCATTCGCTAAAGGCGGATCAGCCCGAATTCAGCGTTAACATTTTATCAATTCCTTAAATTCACTGAATGAGTTTGCAATGATGGAAAATCCACATAAAATTTTAGATGAGTTAAAACCTGGAAAAGAATTTTTCATTGGCATCGATTCTGACGGATGTGTTTTTGATACGATGGAAATTAAACAGAAAGAATGTTTTTGTCCGCAGTTCATTAAACATTTTAATTTTCAGAGGATATCGAAGTATGCGAGGGAAACATGGGAGTTTGTAAATCTTTATTCGAATACACGGGGTACAAATAGATTTATTGCGCTTCTCCGTGCAATGGAGCTTTTAAAACAGAGAAAAGAAATCATTAAAAGAAACGCTGTTATTATGGATTTAAATCCGTTAGAATTATGGACGAAAAAAGAAAACAAACTTGGTAATCCGGCACTTAAAAAATATGCATCAGAAGTAAATGACCCGGTTATTGATAAAGTATTAAGTTGGTCATTGGAAGTGAATAGGGAAATTGAAGAACTTGTTTTTGATATTCCGCCATTTCCATATTTCAAAGAATCTTTGAATAAGATGAAAACCTTTGCCGATCTTATGGTCGTTTCCCAAACTCCACTTGAAGCATTAAAACGTGAATGGAAAGAACATAATATAGATTGTGACATTCGAATTATTGCCGGGCAAGAATACGGAACCAAGGCAGAGCACATTAAGTACGCCGCTAAAGGAAAATATCCTGATGATAAAATTTTAATGATAGGTGATGCACTTGGCGATTTATCAGCAGCTAAATCTAATGGTGTTTTGTTCTACCCGGTTAATCCAGGGCACGAAGAAGAATCATGGCAAAGATTGCACGATGAAGCATTGGATAAATTTTTCATTGGGACTTACGTTGGTAAATATGAAGAGAAATTAATTTATGATTTTCAGAAATTGTTACCGGAAAATCCTCCGTGGAAGGAATAATCTAAATGCTTTTATTTGCTAAAGGTGATGAGAAAAATTATTTAAGTGAAGATGATATTCGCGAGGCAGTATATCTTTCAGTAGAAAAACTTGGAATAAAGAGTCGTGTCTTGGCAATTCCGCCTGATTACACCCGTTTTCATTCTCAAGCCGGAACCATACTAAAATATGTTTATAAATATTATGGTGAAGCATTAAAAGATGTTTTACCGGCACTCGGCACACATTCACCGATGACTGAAAGTGAAATTAAAAGTATGTATGAAAGTGTACCCGTCGAACTCTTTAGAGTTCACAATTGGAGAAATGATCTTTGCACACTTGGAGAGGTACCATTTGATTATATTAGGGAAGTTTCGGAGGGGAAAGTAAATTATTCTTGGCCGGCCCAAGTAAATAAATTATTAGTCGATGGTGATTATGATTTAATTTTATCTATCGGGCAAGTTGTCCCTCACGAAGTTGTTGGTATGGCTAACTATAATAAGAATATCTTTGTCGGTACGGGTGGCAAAGAAGGAATAAATAAAAGCCATTATCTAGGTGCTGTTTATGGAATGGAAAGAATGATGGGCAGAGCCGATACACCGGTAAGAAAAGTTTTGAATTATGCATCGGATAACTTTGCTTATAATTTGCCGGTAATTTATATGCTTACAGTTATTGACAAGAATGACAAAGGTGAACTTGTTGTGAAAGGTTTATTTATTGGTGATGATTATGAATGTTTTAAACTGGCATCGGATCTTTCGTTAAAAATTAATTTCAATATGCTCGATCAACCTTTGAAGAAAATTGTTGTATATCTCGATCCGCAAGAATTTAAAAGCACCTGGTTAGGGAATAAAAGTATTTATCGCACACGCATGGCAATTGATAATAGTGGTGAACTAATTATTCTTGCGCCGGGATTGAAAGAATTTGGTGAGGATAAAGAGATTGACAGATTAATTAGAAAATATGGTTACAAAACAACACCCGAAATATTGAAGTATGTTGCAGAAAATGATGAGCTGAAAAATAATTTAAGTGCCGCCGCTCATCTTATTCATGGTTCATCGGAAAACAGATTTACAATAACTTATTGTCCGGGTCATTTATCGAAACATGAAATTGAAAGTGTGAATTTTCAGTATGCTGATTTAAAAGAAATGCAAAAACGATACAATCTAAATGAATTGAAAGATGGATTTAATAAACTTGCGGATGGCGACGAAATATTTTTTATATCGAACCCGGCACTCGGTTTATGGGCTTATAAGAATAGATTCTATAATTGAATAAACTCAGGAGAAATGATATGCAAAAAAATGATTTAGCGACTTTAGCAGATATTGGTTTAGTAGGTCTCGCAGTAATGGGCGAGAACTTAGTACTTAATATGGAAAATCATGGTTATACCGTAGCCGTATATAATAGAACTATTGATAAAGTTGACAATTTTATCAATGGACGGGGTAAAGGAAAAAAAATAGTTGGTACACATTCGTTGAAAGAATTGATATCAAAATTAAAAAGACCGCGTAAAGTTATGTTGATGGTTAAAGCCGGGAAACCGGTCGATGATTTTATAGAACTGTTAATTCCTCACCTGGAAAAAGGGGATATAATAATAGATGGCGGAAACTCACACTTTCCTGATACAACAAGAAGAACAAAATATGTTGAAGAGAAAGGATTGCTATATATTGGAACCGGTGTTTCGGGTGGAGAAGAAGGTGCGTTGAAAGGTCCCTCAATTATGCCGGGCGGATCAAAAGAAGCATGGCCCCATGTTAAACCTATATTTCAATCTATTGCAGCTAAAGTAGATGATGGTTCTCCTTGCTGCGATTGGGTTGGTGAAGCCGGTGCCGGGCATTTTGTTAAAATGGTTCACAATGGAATTGAATACGGTGATATGCAATTGATCTGTGAAGTTTATCAAATCATGAAAGATCTGCTTGGAATGAGTTATGATGAAATGCAAAAAGTTTTTAATGAATGGAATGAAGGAGAATTAAACAGTTACCTGATAGAAATTACACGGGATATTCTCGGTTATAAAGATGATGATGGAAATCCTCTTGTAGAAAAGATTCTTGATACAGCCGGACAGAAAGGAACCGGCAAATGGACTGTTCTAGCTTCATTGGATTATGGTGCACCTTTAACTTTGATCGGTGAAGCAGTCTATGGTAGAACTCTTTCTGCTCTAAAAGATGAAAGAGTGAGTGCATCAAAAGTTTTAAGTGGGCCAAAACCAAATTTTATAGGCGATAAAAAACTATTCATCGATGATCTCCGCAAAGCTTTGTATGCATCAAAAATAATTTCTTACGCACAAGGTTATGTGTTAATGAAATATGCCGCTGAAGAGAATGGCTGGAAATTGAATAATGGCGGAATTGCATTGATGTGGCGCGGTGGTTGTATCATCCGTTCTGTTTTCCTCGGAAAGATTAAAGAAGCTTTTGATAAAAATCCTGATCTTACAAATTTATTACTTGATCCATTCTTCAAAGAGAAAATTGAATCGTCCCAGGATTCATGGCGTAGAGTTGTCTCAACTGCCGTGCTTAACGGTATGTGGATACCGGTTCTTTCAACAGCATTAAATTATTACGATGGATTCCGCAATGGAAAACTACCGGCTAATTTATTGCAAGCACAACGCGATTATTTTGGTGCTCATACTTATGAACGTGTTGATAAACCAAGGGGAAAGTTTTTTCATACTAATTGGACCGGACGCGGCGGTGAAACTGCATCATCTACTTATAACGTATAATTTTTTAGAAGTTAATTAGTAATAATAAATTTTTGGAGTAAGCAATGGAAGTAAGATATTCACCGGACCCGGTTGGTTTTAGTTTGTTATCGACTAATGAGTTAAGAAAGTTATTCCTTATCGAAAATCTTTTTGCGAAAAATAAAATACCAATGGTTTATTCTGATGTTGATCGTTCAATAACCGGTACTGCTGTACCTTCGGGTAAAATACTTACTCTAACTGCCGCAAAAAAAGAAATGGCTGCTGATTTTTTTACTGAACGGAGGGAAATAGGGATTATCAATATCGGCGGAAAGGGAACTGTTATAATAGATAAGAAAAAATATTTGATGAACAATAAAGATGGGTTGTATGTTGGTAAAGGACAGAAGATTATAAAATTTACTAGTGCCGGTTCAAAAAATCCGGCAAAGTTCTATTTTGTTAGTTATCCGGCTCATAAAGAATATCCAACGTCACATATTAATTTCAAAAATGCAACTCCGAGAAAATTAGGAGCAGTTGAAACATCAAATAAAAGAACTATCTATCAATATATTCATCCCGGTACAATGCAGACGTGCCAGTTAGTAATGGGTTTAACTGAATTAGAAGTCGGGTCTGTTTGGAATACAATGCCGGCTCACACTCATCAGCGCCGTTCGGAAATTTATATGTACTTCAATATGAATCCGGAATCAATCGTTATGCACATGATCGGTGAACCTTCAGAAACAAGACATATTATTATCCGCAATGAGCAAGCAGTTTTATCAACAAGCTGGTCTATGCATGCCGGATGCGGCACACAAAATTATTCATTCATATGGGCAATGGGGGGCGAGAATCAGGTGTTTGATGATATGGATTGGATCCCGATGAAAAAATTAATGTAAAAATTAAGGAGTTGAGAGAATGGTACTCGATAAATTTAAATTGGATGGCAGAACAGCGCTAGTCACCGGTGCTAATAAGGGGATTGGACAGTTTTACGCACTAGCTTTGGCCCAAGCCGGCGCTGATATTGTTACTGTTTCTTACGAAAGTGATTTTTCTGAAACCGAAAAAATGATTACCGGTGTAGGTAAAAAGTTTAAATCGTATGTAAGCGATTTTTCGAACCGCAATTCACTTTATGATTTTATCCAAAAAGTTAAAACAGATTTTAATCGCATAGACATACTTGTGAACAATGCCGGTACAATTTTACGCAAGCCGATTGCCGAACACCCGGATGAATATTGGGATAAGGTTATAGAAATTAATCTAACATCACAGTTTATATTAACACGCGAGTTCGGCAAAGATATGGTTGAGCGCGGCTATGGAAAAATTGTTTTCATTGCTTCGCTTCTTTCTTTCCAGGGTGGAATTTTAGTACCGGGTTATACTGCATCAAAAGGGGGTATAAAACAATTGACGATGGCTTTTGCCAATGAATGGGCTTCGAAAGGAGTTACCGTTAATGCCATAGCTCCAGGATACATTGCTACAGATAATACAAAACCTCTCCGTGAAGATCGGGTACGTAATAAAGCTATCCTTGATAGAATTCCGGCAAATAGATGGGGCACACCGGAAGATTTAATGGGAACGATTGTATTTCTTTGTTCAGATGCCTCAAATTATTTGAACGGAACTGTTGTTACTGTTGATGGCGGCTGGATGGGGAGATAGCACAACTTTGAGTATATGAAAAATCGATTATCAATTTTTATTATTATTTTTTTTCTCCACACTATTTTCTCTTCTGCTCAAATCGAAAATGATACCAAGATCTCAATAGATGTATCAGGGTTTTATGATAGCGCCCATCATTGGTACGATATAAAAGATGAAGCAAAACTGATCAACCCTTTAAAAGAAAAACCTTGTTACAACAAAACCGATTTCATAAATATTGCAGAAAATATTCTTCTGTTTCAGAAATCAAACGGAGGATGGGCAAAAAATTATGATATGCTTGCAATATTAACCGACGAACAAAAAGAAATTATTATAAAACACAAGAATGATATCAACACATCATTTGATAATAGAACTACTTTTACGCAAGTAGAATATTTGGCAAAAGTTTATTCAATAACTAAGAATGCAAAATTTAAAGATGCTTGCTTAAAGGGATTGGATTTTATACTTACAGCACAATATCCAAATGGCGGCTGGCCTCAATTTTACCCCGATACAACCGGTTACCAAAAGTATATTACTTTTAATGATGGCGCTATGGTTGGTATAATGGAAATACTTAAAAATATTATTGATCGATCCGACCACTTTTTGTTTTTGAATGAAGATTATCTTGGAAAAGTGAACTCGGCATTTAATAGAGGATTGAATTGTATAGTTGATTGTCAAATAAAGAATGATAACGGATTTACTGTTTGGTGTCAGCAGCATGATAATATTACACTTGAACCAAGAGGTGCAAGAACATTTGAACCCCCGGCAATTTGTAATGAAGAAAGCAGCGAAATAGTATTATTCCTGATGAGCATTAAAAATCCTGAAGAAAGAATTATTAATTCAATTAGATGTGCAATTGAATGGTTTGAAAAATCAAAATTGCACGGAATTAAAACAAAAATAATCGATGCGCCGGTTGAAGATTACAAATATCACACTACCGCCAAGGATGTAATTATTGTGGAAGATGAAAGTGCCCCGCCAATCTGGACAAGGTTTAATGACATTGAAACTATGAATCCGATCTTTTGTAACCGCGACGGAAAAATTGTTTATTCACTAAAAGAAGTTGAAAGAGAAAGAAGAACCGGTTATGCGTGGTATACATATGAACCGCAGAAAGTTTTAGATTTTTATTATGAAAATTATGATCGCGAATAGTAGATAGATTAAGAAAATTTAAAAGAATTAAGAATAGTTACTTAATCAGTAAAAGTTTTTTTGTCTGGGTGTAGTCTTTGGTTTGTAATTGATAAAAATAGATACCGCTGCTTAGATTTCTACTATCAAAAATTGCTTCATATCGTCCGGCTCTTTTTTCCGCATTTACCAAAATTGCAATTTCATTTCCTAGTACATCAAATACCTTTAATGTTACTAAACTGCTTTGAGGCAGTTGATAAATTATCTTTGTAATTGAGTTAAATGGATTAGGGTAATTTTGTTTTAGATCGTAACTTGTAATATCAGGGGTATTTGTTGAATCTAACGGAACTGTAAAGGCGACAGTATTAGACCAATTAGACCATTTCAAATTATGATCACGGTATTTTACTTTATAATAATATTCTTTTTCATTTACGAATAGTGACCGGCTGAAAGTAACATTTGTTAAATCAATTTCCCCATTCAAATTAATCGGGCTAAAATCTGAATCAACACCATAAACATTTTTCCAGTGGAACATAGTATCAATGATTATGCTGTTGAAATTTTTATCATCTGTTAATTGAAACCGAACCGTCATTAATGAATCATTACTAATATTTGATGTGTTGAAAATAATGTTGCCGCTTGTGAATCCAGGTGTCATTACTGTCGGATCTAAGGGTGCAGCTTGATTAATTTTCCGATACCAACTATCCATCAGTTCCGAATCTCTGCCCTTACTCAAATTGCCTAAACTGTACATGTATGATTGAAATATTTTTTCAGATACATCAATTTCAATTAGCTGATAAAAATAATGATCAAGGGAAATGTGTATTAATGGATAGTCAAAATTTTGGAAAGCGCCCCAACGATCTGTTGGACCACCACCACCGCCACCGCATACAATTCTAAAGTCAAAGTTAGAACCTACATTTTCCGATTCAATAGTACCTCTTTCAAAACCATGTGTATGACCATAAGAAAGTTGAACGACTTTGGAGTATTTTTTTAGAATTGGAATGATCTGGTCTCTCACGTAAACCGAACCTCCGTCAGACATTCCCTCACCCCACAATTCCGAAATTGGTAAATGATGAACGATAAGAATTACAAAATCTATTTTTGGATCAAGTTCAAGTGCTTGCAATTTATTTTCGAGCCAGCTTGTTTGGTGTGCCCGTCTTGAATTTGTTAAATTAGAATTCAAACCAATTATTGCTGTATTAAGAATATTGATAGACCAGAATCTTTCGCTCAATGGATCAGGTGACTGGTACGGTGAAGCTTCGTCATATTTCATATACGAGTAATAATTGTAATCTTCTCCTTCATGATTACCGGCAACAGTCATTGTAGGAATGTACGGAGAAATCGGTGAGAGCGGTGCAAAGAATTGATCTGTCCACTGTGTCACATCATAACCAGCCATAACCAAATCCCCGGAGTGAAAAACGAGGTTCACATAATTTTGAAAATCATTACCGTATAGCTGTTGCAATTTCTTTCTTGCTTCCTTGATTACCTTAACAGCCATTGTTGTATCGTCAGCGTGAGTATCGCTCAATAATAAAATTCTAATTTTCCCGTCATAGCCTGGTGGGGGTAGAGTTTTGAAACTGTAAATTGATGATGAGCCGCTTTTGCTTATCACTTTGTAAAAATATTCTGTGCCGGGTTGAAGTCCGGTTAATTTAACTGTGTGCCATATATAAGGATTATAGATTACTTCACTAGTTCCATTTTCAGTTAATCCGAGAGATGGCGTTGTACCGTATTCTACTTTAGTAATGGTAGAACTTGAATCGTGCCAGTTTATAAAAATTGAATTTGAAGTTGGTGATTGCAAATATGGGACCAAAATTAATTGTTTAGGAGCGTGTCCATAATCTCCTAACGATTTCACTTCATCATATGAAAGTGCATAATCCCAAACAGCAGCTTCTGCACAATCTATTTCACTATCTTCGCCGTCGTTATCTGCAAATAGAAGAAGTAGGTTTTCTAATGCAAATCTTCCGTCTATAACTTGAAAGAGGCCATTTAAAACTAAATGACCATCGATATAATATTTTAGATGTGTTCCATTCTTAACCGAAATTATTAAGCGGTACCATTCATTCGGTTTGATTGAAAATGTTGAATAACCGGTAGATTGTACACCGATATATCCATTCAGATTGATGAAGCATTCACCATCATTGTTGTTTGCTTGACTTGTTTGGAATAACGAATACCAGCTATTTGATTTGGGAATTCGGAAATCGATCTGGATTGTGTATTCATTTACTTTTGAGCCGCCGCTACTTGGTATAATGTCGTGCTTCAATTTATAATAACTGCCAATCCCGATTTTTACTGCACCGTTTTCATTTGTAGGTCCGTCTGCTGCTGTATGAGTGCCGACTAATTCTAAATCGTTACCGATTTCTGCTTTAGTAAGATTTGTACCATCATCAAATTTCCACAATCCTTTTGGCAAAGGAACCTGGGAATAGAGTAGTGAATGAATAGCGAAGAGAACGATAATTGATAGTAATATTTTTTTACATTTCTTCATTAATATTTTAGGTAGTGGAGAATAAATGTAATTAAATAGTCGTATATAAGATAATAATTTTCTAAGAGATTGTTTTTAAGAATCAATAGCTCTATGAATTATTAGGAGCAGAACGAGGCTTATTTTACACTCCATGTAAAGTTTTTCTTTTTTCATTTTACTATTTTTAATCTCGAAAAGCGTTAGTTAGCTATCCTAGGGTAATTTGGTGAGTGTTAATGTCTGTTAACAATAATTGTCAATTATGATAGAGCATAAGAATCGTTCTTTAATACTTTTATTGTTCTTAACCGTTCCTTTGCTTTTTGTTTTAACTTCATGTGAGAAAGAAGAAGCGCCAGTCCTACCTAAAAATCATAAACCACAGATTGATAGTATTGCCTTCAAATCAAAAATATTAATTAATTCAACGGCAACCTTAGAGTGTTTTGCTTCGGATGAAGATAAAGATAGTTTGGTTTTCAGTTGGTCCTCAAGAAGTGGAATCTTTCCGGATGGGAATATTGGAGAGAAAGTTGCGTGGAGATCTCCTTCACTTGATGGAATTGATACAATAATTGTAGCTGTTAGTGACGGAAAAGAATCAACACGCGGCGAGATTATAATAGATGTCGGATCGATTTCACCAATTCCATTCTTAATAAAACCGGCAGATGGTTCAAATGAAATTGCTTTAACAACAGACTTAGTTTGGAAGCCGGTGAGCGGCGCTGAGAGTTATGATTTACAAGTTTCTGCCGATAATTCATTTTCGAAATTGCTATTTAACAAAACCGGGTTAACAAAAAATCTGCAAAAAATCAGCGGGCTTAAAAGTAGTACAATTTATTTTTGGCGTGTAAGAAGCAGAAACGTTTTCGGTAAATCAAAATGGTCTGTAAACTTTTCGTTTAAAACTGTAGCTCCGCCGCAAGCGCCGCGATTGATTTTCCCGTCGGATTTAGCTCAAGATGTTTCTCTTAATCCAAATTTAAGTTGGCTAAAGTTGATCAATGCCGATAGCTACACTCTTCAAGTTTCTTCTAATGATTCGTTTACGGATTTGATTTTAAATCAAACCGGATTAACAGATACAACCTTGCAAATTTCAGGTTTGGAATATTTTACAACATATCATTGGCGCGTAAGTGCAGAGAACATTTATGGAAAGTCGGAGTGGTCAAACGTCGGGACATTTTCTACTATTGGAACTGTTCCAACCTTACCGGTATTAGTAAAACCGGCTGACGGTACTTCTGATATACCGCTTACAACAACATTGTATTGGAATGCAAGCAAATATGCAATTAGTTATTCACTTCAAGTTTCGGAAGATAGTTCGTTCACTAATTTGATTTATGATCAAGCCGATTTAAAATCTACAGAGTTGTTAATTAAAGATTTGAAGAACACAAAAAAATATTACTGGCGAATCAGTGCTATGAATAATTACGGAACATCCGGCTGGTCTGAAGCACATTCCTTCATAACTTTTTTATCTGAACCGTCACTTTCGTTGCCTGAAAATAATGCGATCGATATTTCACCATCACCAACTTTGTATTGGAACGCTATCGATGAGGCGGAAAGTTATACATTACAAATTTCAACGGACAGCACTTTTACAAATCTTGTTTATGAAAAGAGCGGAATCTCTTCGGCAAATCACCAGGTAAGCGGATTACCAACTTTCTCAACTTACTACTGGCGTGTTAGAGGAACTAATTCTGTAAGTACATCGTCATGGTCAGATAAAAAATCATTTACCGTTACTGCATATTTTTATAAAGGGTACCAATATGGAAATCAAGCTCTTTACAACCCTTTATATGTACTTCTCGGTGGCGGATACGATATGATACAAGTTGGCAATCGGAGAAACGTTAAAGATTTCCCATATAAAATTGCGGCAAAAAATATTTGGAAAAATTTATCCGATCCTTTTAGTACAATTAGAAATTATGGCTGGTGGAATTTTATGAAGGATCAAGTTTTACCGCTTTCATTAAATAAAAAGAATGCACAGTTCTGGCCGAATTATACATTGCATCTTATTGGTGGAGGAATGGAATATGCTGCATTAAAGGAATGGTATGAATACAATGATTATCCTATTCCCGGTTGGTTATCCGCAGTAACTGTTATGTCGTACCATGTAATAAACGAGGTTGCAGAGAACGGCAGTTATGTCGGCGATGATGTTGACCCGATAGCCGATATTTATATATTTGATATAGGTGGTATATTATTATTCACTTCGGAAAGTGTTAGAAAGTTTTTTGCTGAAGATCTTAATCTTTCTGATTGGTCGCAGCAGCCCTCTTTTTCTTTGAGGAATGGAGAACTTCATAATAATGGACAGTTTTTTTCTGTGAAATGGGAATTTCCGTTTTTAGATTCGTGGTATGCATTCTATTATTTTGGAACAAACGGCGTTGGCGGACTTTCGTATAAATTTAGAGATGGTACTGCGTTATCCCTGGGTTTTGGACTTGCTGCCAGTGATTTAATTTTGCTCGATGAAAAAACAAATAAAAAAACATTGGGCCTTGTAGGGAATTTCGGATTCTTCTACGATAGAAATAATTCTTTAATGGCGAGTTTGTCTGTTACAATTAAAACAGATTATATGGTTAATGTGAATGTTTATCCCGGTTTAATAAAAATTGGAGATATTTCACCGGGGTTATGGGGTGCATATAATCAGGATGGGAACGTAATTTTTGGTTTTACTTTTTCATGGTTCCCGGTCGGTGCGGCACAGAGTATTAAATAAATTTATCTTATTTATTCCTTCCGAAGGAGTAGTGTTGCCAAATTATGTTAACTGAGTAATAATCCCACTCGAATATGTAGTGTAAAAATCTGTACGACTCGAAAACAAATTAATTTGTCAACTTTACAGACGTACCCTTTAATAACTTTCAAATTAGCATTTCGTCAAATTAGTATCAAAATGGGGGGAGCTTATGAAGAAGGGTACAACTTACTTTTTTTTCATTCTATTATTTTCACTATCCTATTTATCAGCAGAAGAAAACAACACATCAACAAAAAAAATTATTGCAGTCCGTCTTCAAGATAGAGTTACAGTAGATGGTATATTATCCGAAAATGCTTGGAAGCGCCCGGGCTTTACAGAACTAACACAACAAGAACCGACACAAGGTGTTGCACCAACACAGCGGAGTGAAGTGTGGTTTGCTTACGATGATGAGGCAATTTATTTTGCTGCCAAATACTATGATAATAATCCCGATTCTATTGTTGCCCGACTTGTAAGACGTGATTTTATCTGGGGTGATCCATCCGATGGATGCGTTCTTTATCTCGATTCATACCGCGATAAACGAAACGGTTACTTTTTTTATGTATCTGCTGCCGGTACACTTGCCGATGGTTTGATAGAAAATGACGTGAAGCAGCCAAACGATCTTAGCTGGGATGCTGTTTGGGAAGGTGTTCCGCATATTGATAAAGACGGCTATTCTGTTGAAATGAAAATTCCATATTCACAACTCAGGTTTAAAGAAGGCGATTCCCAGCAATGGGGTATCAATGTTGAAAGGTACATCAGCCGTAGAAACGAAACGGATATGATTGCTTACACTCCGCGTAATGAAAATGGATTTACATCAAGGTTTCCTGATCTTGTTGGCATAGAGGGAATTACACCTTCCGCACGATTTGAAACTCTTCCATACATAACCGGCAAAGCGGAATTTATAGGTAATGATTCGAACGATCCTTTTAACCCGGGACATAAATATTTACCCGGTTTTGGTTTAGATGTACGTGCCGGACTTGGAAGCAGTTTAACTTTGAACGGAACAATCAACCCGGATTTTGGACAAGTGGAAGTGGACCCGGCAATTGTTAATCTGACTGATGTTGAATATTCTTTTCAAGAAAAGAGACCGTTCTTTACAGAGGGAGTCAATATTTATCGTTTTGGGAACGGGGGCACAAATAATAATCCATCATTTAATTGGCCCGGGGTAAATATTTTTTACAGTAGAAGAATCGGACGCTCTCCGCAAGGTAGTTTACCAATTTATGATTATGCAGATATTCCGGGCGGTACACATATTCTTGGTGCTGCTAAAATTTCAGGGAGTGTTTTTGATGGATGGAAAGTAGGAACAATTCATGCCCTTACACGTAGAGAATTTGCCGAGATTGATTATCAGGGTTCACGATCCGATGTTGAAATAGAGCCGCTAACTTATTACGGAGTTTTTAGAACACAGCGTGATTTTAATGGCGGTCAACAAGGTATCGGACTTTTATCAACTTTTACCAATCGTTTTTTTAAGGATGATAATCTAAAATATAATATTCACAAAGATGCTTTTGTTGTTGGTGCCGATGGATGGACTTTTTTGGACGGCGATAGAACTTATGTTGTTACCGGTTGGTTAGGGTTATCGCGTGTAAGCGGCGATGAAAATAAAATGATATCACTCCAAAGAAGTGCCGGCCACTATTTCCAACGCCCCGATGTTGATTATATAAATGTTGACAGCAACGCAACATCTTTAACGGGGTACGCCGGAAGGTTCATGCTGAATAAAAATCGTGGTCAGTTTACCTTTAATGCCGCAGTTGGATTTCTTAGTCCAAAATTTGAGGTAAATGATCTTGGCTTTGGTTCATACAGCGATCTGATTAATGCTCATTTTTTAATGTCATATAGATGGAATGAACCGACATCACTCTATCAATGGGCTGGTGTAAATGCAGCTACTTTTGCAAATTTTGATTTTGGCGGAAATAAAACAGCATATGGTTATTTTGTTGGCACATACATTACCCTTAGGGATATTTATTATGGCGGTAACATAAACATGACTTATAACCCTTATACATATAATGCACGCCGTACAAGGGGGGGACCGTTTACACTCAATCCAATCAGCCGAATATTCAATCTTAATTTGTTTACAGATAATCGCGAATGGTGGGTTCTAAATGTTGGCGGAAGTTTAAGAACCGGCGATGATGCTGAATCAAAATATTTTTATACAACTTTGGAATTTAAAGTCACCCCAACCTTGACTCTGTCTGTCGGTCCTGAATTGTATAGAGATAATTATAAAGCGCAATGGGTAACTGCTTTTAATGATGCTGCTGCTGCTGATACTTATGGTAAGAGATATATTTTTGCAAATTTAGATCAAACAACACTTGTTGCAGATATTCGTGCCGATTGGATTTTAAGTCCTAAGCTTAGTTTCCAAGTCTATTTCCAACCGTTAATTGCATCCGGAAATTATTATGATTATAAATCACTGAAAAAACCTAAAACATTTAACTTCTTAAAATTTGGTGATGAAGGTTCTACATTCGGGGAATCAGTTACTGAAAGCGGCGATATATTATATACTCTTGATGCTGATGGTAATGGTCCATCAAATCCATATACAATTGGCAATCCGAATTTCAATTATATTTCTCTGCGCGGAAGCGCAGTGCTTCGCTGGGAATATTTACCCGGCTCGGCACTCTATTTTGTTTGGACTCAAAACAGACAAGAGGTTGACCCAACTGGAGAATTTCAATTTGGAAATTCGATGAATCGCCTATTTGATGTTAAACCAGATAATATTTTTATGTTGAAATTAACTTATTGGTTCGGTGTGTAATAAATGTCAGGGGGGATAATCCCGGTTGTGAAAATTGCAGCCGGGATTTTAATTGTTTGAAAATTCTTCTCTAAAATGTTTTCTTTTTGTTCCTTCATAACTATCAATATGCATTAGCACACCTTCAAGCTTACCATTCACCAATGGAATTCTTTGTGTTGTTTTTAAGCCGATTGATTTTCTAAGTGATGGATCACCGGTATAAATAAATGCCGAAGTTCCGTTGCATTTCTGCTTAAGAAAATCACCTAATTCCTTATAAAGATTTTGAACTTCCTCTTTTTCACCAAGCCGGATACCATAAGGTGGATTAGTAATTAAGATTCCATTTTCAAATTTATCTATATGTTGAAATGGACGGCACGCTAATGAAATATTTTCTGAGAAAGGAAGACGTGATAAATTATCTTTTGCAACTTGTAATATCTTCTGCGATTTATCACTCCCGTTTATAAGTCCCTTTGGCAAAGGACGGATTTTTTCATCAGCATCTTTTTTAACATTCGTCCAGATTTTTTTATCAAAATCAGGCAGATAAAAAAATCCGAAGTTAGTTCTTAATTTTTGTGCCGGAATTTTGCAGTAATGCATCAACGCTTCGCACAATATTGTGCCGGAACCGCACATACAATCTAATAGAGGAATCTCACCATTCCATCTGCTTAACCGGATGATTGCTGCTGCAAGAGTTTCTTGCATAGGTGCTTCACCGGCTAATAATCTGTAACCTCTTTTATGAAGAGATTCACCGGATGTATCTATGCTTAAAATTGCTTTATCCTTTTCAACGAAAAGATTAAATCTTACATCTGGATTAACAGTGTTAACATCCGGTCTTTTACCATTAGATACTTTACGGAAATAGTCTGCAATTCCATCCTTTAACGCTTGTGAAGCGAACAAAGAATTTGTGATTTGGCTTTTAGTTACTGAAGATGTAATAGCAAATGTTTGATCAACGGAAAATATTTTTTCCCACCTGATTTTTTTTGCATTTCTTTTAAGGTCATCGCCATTGTAGCAAGAAAAAGAAATAAGCGGGGCTAATACACGTGATATTAATCGTGATGTATAATTGATTTTGTAAAGTGTATGTTGATCAGCTTCAAAATAAATTCCTCTGTATGCAATCCTTATATTTTTTGCACCAAGTTCACTTAATTCTTCCCGGCAAATCTCTTCCATTTTTCCCGGAACCTGGGCAAAGAATTCATTTTTCTGCTGGTATAAGAAGTGATCCAAAAAGTTCTGAGTTTAAAATGATTGTTCAGTTAATTATTGATTCAAACATACAAATAATTTGTGTATGGATATTTATAACATAGAAGGATTTTTACTATTGACTCAAAAATGCGAAAATCCTATATTGCAATCGTTTGCGGGAACGTTTGATATGAAACATGCAACAATAAATGACATAGCCAGGAAATTGAACATTTCTACTTCTACTGTATCGCGTGCTTTAAGTGATCACCCGGATATTAACAAAGAAACTAAACTTAGAGTAAAGCAGCTTGCAGATGAGTTAAATTACATTCCGAACCCAATAGCAAGAAGTTTGAAGAAAAACCGCACATCTGTAATTGGTGTTATCGTCCCTGAAATAAAACATGATTTTTTTTCATCAGCGATCAGCGGAATAGAAGAAGTTGCTTACCAATCCGGTTACACAATTATTGTTTCGCAATCTAACGAGAGTTACGATAGGGAAGTGATTAATGCAAATGCGATGATCAACCAGAGAGTTGCCGGATTGATAGTCTCAATTTCACAAAATACTACCGATGGGAACCATTATAAAAAATTTATTGAGAGAGGAATACCGCTTGTTTTTTTTGATCGCGTTTGCAATGAAATAAAAACTTGCAAAGTAATTATTGATGATGAAAAGAGTGCATATGATGCAGTAAAATTTTTAGTTGAAAAGGGATACAAAAAAATTGTGCACTTTGCCGGACCGGTTACACTGAGTATTTGCCAAAAAAGATTAGCCGGTTACAAAGACGCCTTGGAAAAAGCCGGTATTAATATACCGGAAGATTTCATTCGTTACGGAGGGTTGCACGAATCTGATGGATATAACTCGATGAACTATTTATTGGAAAAGAATTTAATTCCTGATGCAATCTTTGCTGTAAACGATCCGGTAGCAATAGGAGCGTATCAAAAAATTAAAGAAGCCGGGTTAAAAATTCCAGATGATATTGCAATAGTAGGATTTTCGAACAATAAAATTACAAGTCTTGTTGATCCTCCGCTTACAACCGTAGAACAACCTTCTTTTGAAATGGGAAAGACCTCGGCTAAAATGCTAATCAAAATGATTGAGAGTGATGAATCAAATACCGAAACGATAATTTTAGATGCAAAATTAATTGTACGTAAATCAGCTTAATAATGAGTAAAAGTTTTATTAAATAAAATATCATTTAAGAAATAAGGAAAACTTATGGAAACCATAGGACTCACCTTTGTTGATTGGGCGATTATTCTTATCTACTTTGGATTTGTACTTGGTATTGGTCTTTATCTCCGCAAATTTACAACAAGTGAAGAGGATTTTTTTCTTGCCGGCCGGAGGAACTCTTCATGGGTTGCCGGGCTTGCTTTTCTTTCTGCTAATCTTGGCGCATTAGAGCTTCTCGGTATGACCGGCAATACATTCAAATACGGAATGTACGTTGCACATTTTTATTGGATAGGTGCAATACCCGCGATGGTTTTTCTGGGAATTTATATGATGCCGTTCTATTACAGCAGTAAAATAAAATCTATCCCCGGCTACTTAAAATTACGTTTTGATGAAAAGACAAGAGTATTAAACGGGATTGCATTTGCAATCATGACGTTACTTGTTTCCGGGATAAATCTCTATGCAATGGCATTAGTCCTTCACACATTTTTAGGATGGAATTGGGATGTGAGCATGTGGGCTTCTGCTATCACAGTTGCTGCGTATGTTACATTAAGCGGATTGATGTCTGCTATCTTCACAGAAATCATCCAATTCTTTTTAATCTGGTTTGGTTTGTTCTTGGTATCTATACTCGGCATAATTGAAATTGGAAGTCTCGATCAAATTCTAAATCGATTACCCGAATCAATGAATACACTCTGGTCAACTTCGGGTGATCCGACTATGAATGGAATGTTTATTCACTGGGCTGGAATAGTTTTGGGATTAGGATTTGTATTATCATTTGGATATTGGACGACAGATTTTCTTGTAGTACAGCGAGCATTCTCGGCAAAAGATTTACGTGCCGCAAGAATGACTCCGCTGCTTGCATCATTTTTCAAAATGGCTTTACCTTTTATTGTAATCTTAGCTGGTTTAATTGCCATCGCACTTTCGAATGATCCCGATAGCGGATTCAAACTTTTGGAAGATGGCGGACAGATCAATTATGATTCAGCTCTCCCAATGCTGATTAAAAGATATTATCCATCAGGATTGGTTGGACTTGGTGTAACAGCACTGCTTGCCGGATTTATGGCCGGTCAAGCCGGCAACATAAGTGCATTTAATACTGTGTGGACGTATGATATTTATAAATCGGTGCTTAACAGAAATGCTTCCGATAAACATTTACTTTGGATGGGGCGTGTATCAACAATAGTTGGAGTAATAATATCTCTTGGTACTGCGTATTGGGCAAAAAGTTTTCCGAGTATTATGGATTATATGCAAGCAATTTTTTCCTGGGTTAATGCACCTCTTTTTGCAACAATGCTGCTTGGTATGTTTATTTGGTGGATAACTCCTAACGGTGCATTCTGGGGATTGATTGCCGGAATGTTATCATCATTCTTTTTGTGGATGGGTGTAAAATTTCAATGGTTTAATGAAAGTGTAATTACGATGTCTTCTGTTCAAAGCGATATGGCTGCAAATTTTTGGCGTGCATGGTGGGCATGGTTAATTTGTTTTGCGTTAACAATTGTAATAAGTCTTTTTACAAAGAAAAAACCAAAAGAAGAATTGATCGGTTTGGTGAAAGGATTAACCAAAGAGAAACACGATGCACATTTACCATTTGTTAAACGGCCCGAATTTGTTGCGATAATTTCTGTTGTAGTATTTATCATTCTTAATCTATTGTTTTGGTAATTAAACAATTGAAGATAAAAGGAGAAAGTTTATGAAACCAATTTGGTTCTTTGTTGGATTAATATTGATGGTTGTAGGTGTGCTGATTTTACTAGCCGGTCTATATCAGTTAATCAATCCGCCAGAAATAAAAACAGTATTGAGTGAAACTCATCCCGGTATTTGGTGGGGCGCAGTTATGATCGTTTTTGGATTATTAATGTATTTAAAAAATAAAAATCAAACGGTATGATCGATATGCTTCTACATGAAAAGATTGGAAAAAAATTCTTAGAAATATTTAATGAAAACCCTTTTATTGTAAGATCACCCGGACGTGTAAATTTAATCGGCGAACACACGGATTATAATAACGGGTTCGTTCTGCCAGCGGCAATTGATAAAGCTATTTACTTTGCAATAACTCCTCGCAGTGATAATCTATGCAAGTTGATTTCTTATGATCTTAACGATACACACGAGTTTGAAATTTCCAAACCGGAATTTTCAGATAAACATTGGCCTAATTATTTGATGGGCGTTGTTGATCAATTAAACAAGAAAGGATTTAAGCTAAAAGGATTTAACTGTGTATTTGGCGGAGATATTCCAATTGGTGCCGGGTTATCCTCATCTGCTGCTATTGAAGGTGGATTAGCTTTTACGCTCAATCACATTTTTAACTTTGGTATTGATAAACTAGAACTAGTTAAACTTGCACAAAGAGCTGAGAACGAATTTGTAGGAGTTAAGTGCGGTATCATGGATCAATACATTAACATCTTCGGTCACAAAGGAAATGTTCTGCGGATCGACTGCCGTTCCTTAGAGTACGAATACTTTCCATTTGAATTTGATAATGTATCGATAGTTCTCTTTGATACTGGCGTTTCGCATTCACTTGCATCTTCTGAATACAATAAAAGAAGAATGGAATGTAGTGAAGGTGCTAACGCGATAAAGAAAGTTTATAATGAAGTTAACAGCTTGAGAGATGTTTCTGTTGAAATGGTTAACGAATTTAAAACAAAATTAGATACGGTTGTTTTTAAAAGATGTAAATATGCTGTAGAAGAGAATAAGCGGCTGCTTGATGCTTGTGAAAAACTTGTTCGGAAAGATTTAGTAGCTTTTGGAAATTACATGTATCGAACGCATATGGGTTTGAGTGATGATTACGAAGTGAGCTGCAAGGAACTTGATTATTTAGTCGAGCAGACAAAAGATAATCCCAAAATTTACGGATCAAGAATGATGGGCGGCGGATTTGGTGGTTGTACTATTAATCTTATAGAGAACGATGCAATTGAAGAAGTGAGCAAAAAGATAACAATCGATTACAAAAAGAAGTTTAATCTTGATGCAAAAACTTATGTTACTAAAATTAACAGCGGCACTAGTATAATCAAATAGAAATGGAAAAGAACAATTATAACAGTTATCCACACCGGCGTAAAAATATTTTAACCGGTGAATGGATTTTGGTTTCTCCGCATCGGACTCAAAGACCATGGCAAGGAGACGTTGCTAAACTAGATATAGATAAGAGACCAGCGTATGATTCAAACTGCTATCTGTGTCCCGGCAACAAACGTGCGAACGGCGAAACAAACCCGAATTATCAAAACACCTTTGTGTTTACAAATGATTTCTCGGCGCTTCTTCCGGATATTCCTAAATTGAAAAATGACAAAACACTTTTACAATCAAAATCGGAAAGAGGTATTTGTCGTGTTGTAAATTTTTCACCAAGACACGATTTAACACTTGCAGAGATGGATGAGAAAGATATTATTAGTGTTATTGAAACATGGCAGAATGAATTTAAAATACTTGGAGAAAAATCATTCATCAATCATGTCCAAATTTTTGAAAACAAAGGTGCAATGATGGGCAACAGTAATCCTCATCCGCACTGCCAGATTTGGGCGCAAGAACATATTCCTATGGAACCGGCAAAAGAGATAAAGAATTTCAAGAAATATTTTATAAAGTACAGAAGAAGTTTACTTACTGATTATTTGAAAACAGAGCTCAAAATCAAAGAGAGAATCGTTTACGAAAATTCAGCGTTCGTAATTTTAGTTCCGTACTGGGCAGTCTGGCCCTTTGAAACTATGATAATACCGCGAAGAAAAATCTCAAACATTCTACATTTCACCGAAAAGGAAAAAATCGATTTTGCAAATGCATTAAGTGTAATAACCACAAAATATGATAACCTTTTCACCACATCTTTTCCGTATTCATCCGGGTTACATCAAGCGCCGACAGATGGTAAGAGATACAACGAGTGGCATTTTCATATGCATTTTTATCCACCCTTGTTGAGATCGGCAACGATTAAAAAATTTATGGTAGGTTACGAGATGATGGGTGAACCGCAGCGCGACATAACTGCCGAATCAAGTGCTAAAATTTTAAGAGAACTTTCTGTTTTACATTATAAGAAAAGATAGAATTTTTTTGAATAATCAAATGGATTAGCGCAATGAAAAAAATTAATTATTTATTTACTGCATTTACGTTTTTATTTCTTTCGAATATTATTTATGCACAATTAGATTTTGATATTAATAAGTATATTGAAAACCCCAGTATGTTTGGTGAGAACAAAGAAGAACCAACTGCAATATTAATTCCATATAACGATGTACCATCTGCGTTGGAGAAAAATGTAAGCGATTCGAGATTTTTTTCTTCGTTAAACGGGGAATGGAAATTCAATTTTTATAACAATCCATTGAAAGTACCGGCCAAATTTTTCGAAGTTAACTATAACGACAAAAGTTGGGGTAATATCAGAGTACCATCTGTTTGGCAGATGCAAGGTTACGATCATCTTATGTACCGTAATGTTCCGATGGAGTTCTATCCATACAATCCTCCTTATGTGCCAGATGATATTAATCCAACCGGGCTTTATAGAAAAACATTCCAGGTACCGGCTGATTGGGATGGAAGAAAAATCTATATTCATTTTGATGGGATTCATTCTGCCGCATTTGTCTGGCTTAATGGAAAATATATCGGCTACCATGAGGATGGAATGACCCCGGCTGAATTTGATGTGACTGAAAAAATTCAAAAAGGAGAGAACCAACTATCAGTTATGGTGCTTCGATGGTGCGACGGTACTTACCTTGAAGATCAAGATATGTTTCGTTTCTCCGGGATTTATAGGAATGTTTACATTTACTCAAAACCAAATACAACTATTAGAGATTTATTTATCAAGACCGAACTTGATGAAAAATACCGTGATGCAGAACTTATTTTAGATTTATCGCTGAAAAATTATACCGGTAAAAAAGATGAGGTGAAGATTCGTTATACATTATTCGACAAAAACAAAAAGGAAATGGTAAACGGTCAGACAAATCTACTTCGAGTTGATAATCAATTAAAAACAACATTAAAGCGGAAAGTTGTTTCTCCAAATAAATGGTCCGATGAAAAACCGTATCTCTACACGCTTGTTTTGGAATTGTTGAATGATAAAGATGAAGTTGTTGAAGTTGTAAGTCAGCGTGTTGGCTTTAGAGAATTAGAAATTAAAAATGGGATCGCCATGCTCAATGGAATGCCGGTCTATTTCCGCGGTACTAATAGACATGAGCATAATCCGAACAATGGTAGAACATTGACAAAAGAATTGATGATTGAAGATATAAAATTATTGAAGCAGTTTAATTTCAATGCGGTTAGAACAAGTCATTATCCAAATGATCCGCTTTGGTTTGATCTCTGTGATGAATATGGAATCTTACTGCAAGGTGAAGTAAATGCAGAATGCCATTACACCGAAAGTGATTTTCCCGGCAGAGAAGATTATCTTGGTTCATTCATGGATCGATTTGTTAGGATGGTTCAGCGCGATAAAAATCATCCTTCTGTTGTTATGTGGAGTACCGGCAATGAATGTGGACTTGATAAACCGCATTACATGATGGCAGATTACGTTAAAAAGTTTGA
Organism: Melioribacter roseus; assembly: GCA_020723165.1. GTDB lineage: Bacteria > Bacteroidota > Ignavibacteria > Ignavibacteriales > Melioribacteraceae > DYJK01. The sequence goes on from DYJK01000001.1 coordinate 26,610, forward strand.
TCCAACAAGATTTTTAATGCATCAATCTAATTGGCCCGATGGCGAGGCACCATACGTAGACGTAATCGGTCCACGTTATCCAACTCCCTCTCGTTTGAGGGAGATTGGATTATCTGCTTCCAAACCGGTCGTAATGGGAGAGTATGCTCATGCTATGGGAAATAGTTTAGGTCACTTCGATGAATTTTGGGAAACTATTTATGATGTTCCAAAACTTCAAGGCGGATTTGTTTGGGATTGGGTCGATCAAGGTCTGAATGTTAATGCACAATTTGTAAAAGATCACTCGCCAAACAATATTCAATGTGGTGTGATGGGAGTACCGGAAATAGTAAAAGGTCTTGATGGTAATGCATTTAAATTCAGCGGACTTGATGATTGGATAGAAGTGTACGATGATTCGCGTCTCGATCTGCGCGGTAAAAATTTAATTATTGAGGCAGTGGTATATCCGCAGAAATTCTACCAGGAAAATCCGCTTGTAACAAAAGCATTTCAGTTTGGAATAACACAAACAGCTATCGATACACTTTCATTTTATATCAATTCGTACAATAACAAAGTAAAAATAAAATTACCGGATGATTGGCAAAACAAATGGCATAAAATTAAAGCGCAATATAACGGGAGCGAAATGCAGTTGTTTATCGATGATAAACTTCTCGGTTCAAAATTATATGTTGAAAAAATTAGAAGCGGACATTACCCGGTAAATATTGGAAGGGATTCATATCGTAATACTGATGATCAACTTGGATGGATTTCAAATTACATTTTTGATGATGTGAAAATTTATGACAGCTATTTAAACCAAGACGGATATTCGCAGCCGTTGCTTTGGTTAAAGTTTGACGAAATAACTGAAGGTGTGAGATATTTAACGTATGGAATCAGTCCCTTCTGCCATAATGGAATGATAACAGCGGATAGGAAACCACAACCTGAACTTTGGCAAGCAAAACACAGCATGTCGCCGGTTCGTTTTTATTCTGTTGACCCGGCAAACGGAAAATTTTCTGTTATGAATAATTATTCTTTTACGAATCTCGATGAGTTTTATTTTGAATGGTACTTATATAGAAATGGAAAAATTGAAAAATCAGACCAGTTTGAACTTAACGTTAATCCGCAAAGTAACGCCGAATTTCAGCTGCCGATTAGTTTAAATAGCAGCGATGATTTCATAATAGAACTTAGCTGCAAACAAAAATATGACGAGCCGTTTAGGGCTAAGAGTTTTGAAGTTAACTTCCAGCAGTTTGTAATTAAAAATAGAACTGAAAATTTTAGCGTTGTCCAAATAACGGACTCGAATATTAAATATGTAGATGGAAAAGATGTTATCAATGTTTCTTGTAACGGGTTTGAATATGAATTGAACAAGATAAATGGAAACTTGAATTTGAAGAGTGAAAAGAAAGAAATTTTTAACAGCTTGAATTCTAATGTATGGCGTGCACCAATTTCAAATGAAAAAGTTAATTGGGGGAAAGCTGAAGCAGAAGAATGGTACAAGATGGGACTAAATGAATATACAAATGTTGTCGATAAATTTTCGGTAGACACTTTATTATACCCATCATCATTAATTGTAAATGTTAAATCATATACTAATTTCTCACGTTCGAGCGATTGCATAGTAAATGAATACCGATATCAATTTCATAATGATGGTTCAGTTGAGATTAAACACGATATGACTCCAGTGGGTTACTTTTTTGTTGATTGGCTTCCTTGTATCGGTTTGAGTATGAAAGTGGAGGATGATTATAAATTTGTTAATTGGTATGGACGCGGACCGTATGATAATTTTTCGGATAGAAATACCGGTGCTAAAATTGCAGTTCATAGTATAAGAGTTGATACTCTTGATCTTCCTTTTGCCGAACCGCAAGAATATGGTAATTATACAGAAGTGGAATGGTTCGAACTAAAAAATGAAACCGGAACCGGTGTTAAATTTACAACTGCTGATGATATAAACTTTTCAGCAGTTCCGTATTTCAATCTTGATAGGGCAAGATACTTATACCAATTACAAAAAGATGATTACTTGCGCGTCAATATTAGTTATTCTGCAACCGGTGTTGGCGATACTCCAAATCCGCCGATGCCAAATTATCGGACATATCCACATGCATATTCAAATAAGTTGTTAATAAGTCCCATTGAGAAAGAATGAGAAGATGAAATATTTTCAAATTATATTTTTATTCATTACGGCATCCAATCTTATAGCTCAATCGGCATCGCAAGAATTTATTCGCGGTGCCGATATATCGTTTACACAACAGATCGAATTCAGGGGAGGTAAATACAAATTAGGCGGTTTTGAAAAAGAAATTCTTGATATACTAAAAGAGAATGGTGCGAATTACATAAGATTAAGATTATGGCACACACCATCGAATGGATATAACAATCTATCAAAGACACTTCAGTTTGCCCAACGAATTAAATCCAAAGGATTAAAATTTTTACTCGACTTTCATTATTCGGACACCTGGGCTGACCCTTCGAATCAAACAAAACCGTATGTATGGAAAAATCTTCCGTTCGAAAATTTGAAAGATAGTGTCTATGAATACACAAAACACGTGATAACGGTGTTAAAAAATCAAAATACATTACCGGATATGGTACAAATAGGAAATGAAATTGCCGGGGGAATGTTATGGCCGGATGGAAAATTGTATGGAGCTGGTAATGAGACTTTACAATGGGATAAATTTTCAGAACTTGTGAAAGAAGGTGTACGTGGTGTTAAAGATGCGGCAGATACATCGTCAATAAAAATTATGATCCATATTGAAAAGGGTGGTGATTACAGCGGCTCTGTCTATTTTTTCGATAGGTTGATTGCACGCAACGTTGAATTTGATATTATCGGGTTATCATATTATCCATGGTATCATGGTACTTTATCGCAATTGCAAAATAACCTTAATTCACTTGCTGTAAGGTACCAGAAAGAAATTGTTGTTGTTGAGACTGCTTATCCATGGACACTCGAATACAAAGATAACACTAATAACATTGTTGGATTAAGTTCACAGTTACTACCTGGTTATCCAGCTACAGAGGAAGGTCAAAGAAATTTTTTAACACAGATTAATAATATTGTTAAACAAACTACAAGTAATAAAGGACTCGGATTTTTTTATTGGGAACCGGAATATATTTCTTTATCAAACTTCGGCTCATCTTGGGAAAATTGCGCTCTGTTTGATTTTACGAACGAAGCAACAGAAGCAATCACAGTTTTCAAGGATAGCAACGGTACAAGTGTGGAAGAAAATTTAGATTTGCCTACAAGCTTTCATTTGTTCCAGAATTATCCAAACCCGTTCAATCCAAGTACAACCATAGAATACACAATTGCAACCCCTCCCATCTCCCTCCCCTTAGTAAGGGGAGG
>DYJK01000001.1:30037-102332 GCA_020723165.1 Melioribacter roseus
ATTCTCGGCAGAGAAATAACAACACTGGTAAATGAATACCAACAACCGGGAAAATATTCCGTGCTTTATAACGTAGAGATGCAACATCAGCCTCGACAAGGCGAGGGCTTGACGGGTGCTGCGTCTATACCAAGCGGAATATATTTTTATAGACTTACAAGCGGTTCATTTATTCAGACAAAGAAAATGATTCTATTGAAATGAGTATTTAAAAGGTTGTGAGATGGAAAATCCCAAACTGTTTATCGTATATTTTCTTTTTGTCACATCATTTATTTTAAGTCAAACTAAAACCGACACAAATATTTTCGTTGATGATGAAGGTACATTAAAATGGGAAAAAACAAATGAAGAAGTAAGCCTATTCGGAGTGAATTATACAACTCCATTTGCTTATTCATACAGAGCACATAAAAGTTTGGGATTATCGATCAAGCAAGCAATCGATCTTGATGTAGCACAAATGGTCAGGTTAGGATTGGATGCTTTTCGTGTACATGTTTGGGATAGAGAAATATCAGATAGGGACGGGAATCTTATAAATAATGAACATCTCGAATTGTTCGATTATCTGCTTGCAAAACTTTCCGAACATGGCATTAAAACAATGCTAACTCCAATTGCGTGGTGGGGCACCGGCTGGCCCGAACCCGATATTGAAACGCCCGGCTTTTCACAGATTTATTCCAAGGTTGAGTTGGTAACAAATGATAAAGCACGCAAAGCACAGAAAAATTATCTTGAACAAATAATGGATCATGTTAATCCTTATACAAAATATTCTTACAAAGACGATCCTTCGATAGTTGCTGTTGAAATAATTAATGAACCCCGTCATCCTGATAACCAGGAACAAGTAACCGAATATATTAATGAGTTGTATGCAGTTATCAGGGAAACCGGTTTTACTAAACCAATTTTTTATAACATAAGTGAAAATTGGAATGAAGTACAAGCGAACGCTGTAACAAAATCAAATGCAGAAGGAGTATCGTTTCAATGGTATCCTACCGGGCTGGTTCACAACAAAACATTAGATGGAAATTATTTAATGAATGTAAATGAATATAAAATACCTTCTGCGAAGGTTAAAGAATTTGATAAGAAAGCAAAAATGGTTTATGAATTTGATGCGGCAGATATAGCCGGCAGTTACATGTACCCGGCTATGGCAAGAAGTTTCCGCGAAGCCGGGATGCAGTTTGCTGCTATGTTTAGTTACGATCCAACACAGTTAGCATGGAGTAATACCGAATACCCGACACATTTTTTAAACTTGCTATACACTCCATCTAAAGCTATAAGTTTGATGATAGCCGGTAAAGTTTTTAAAAGTGTTCCGCGTTATAAATCCTACGGTGATTTTCCTTCAAATAATAATTTTGAAAACTTTAGTATCGGTTATAATCAAAATTTGAGTGAGATGAATTCAGAAACCGAATTTTATTATTCAAATTCTACTTTATCATCACCGAAAAATTCGGGATTACTAACTAACATTGCCGGTGTTGGTAATTCATCTGTTGTAAAATACGGCGGAACCGGTGCGTACTTTTTAGATAAACTCGAAGATGGTGTGTGGAGACTTGAAGTTTATCCCGATTGTATTTGGATTAGAGACCCATTCGAACAAACAAGTCTATCAAGAGAAGCGGCACGATTGTTATGGAATACTAGAAAGATTGAAATAAATCTACCTGATTTAGGAGAACAGTTTTCTGTAAAACAGTTAGACGGGAAGGTGAGAGACCGTTTAGAAGCTGATAAAAATACTTTCGATGTTACACCGGGCATCTATTTGCTGGTTTCAAAGTCGGCGGATAAGAAAAAATCACAGAGGTATTCATCAAAACATGAAAAGTTTTTGGATGGGATTTACATACCAAATAAAAATCTAAAGGGGGTTTATGTTGTAAATTCTACGAATCCGTTAATATCTAGTTCGCAAAATTTTGTTTTCAAGATTGCTGGTGAAAGAAAAATTAACAAGGTATTTCTATTTGTTAAACGATTAAGCTGGAGTGGATTTGCTAAGTACGGATTAAAAAATTCAGGAGGATTTGATTATATCCCGGCAGATAGTCTAGTAAAATTAGAACCGGGTGAAATTGAATATTGTGTTACTGTAGAATCAGAAGATGGTAACATTACATTCCCCGGAAGGTTAAATAAAAAACCTGGTGATTGGGATTTTGGTGTTAATCAACTTTGGAAGGGAACTGTAATTTCAAATTCATTACCGGTTATGCTGCTTGATGTAGACCGCGATCAAAAAGATATAGTATTACCGCATTTTACCGAGCAGATGAGATTTGAAACCGATTATAAAGCCGGATCAGTAAATGGAAAAAGTTCGTTACAATTAAAGATTCATTACCGGGATAGTGTTGCTATTCCTTTTGGTTTCCAGGTAAATATTGAAAAGTATATAAATCTTTTGAAAGCAAATGAATATAAAAGCATTGCAATAAAAGCACGAACTAATAATCAGCTAGAAAAAATTAAAATAGTTTTATTGACAAGGGAAGGGTTAGCATTCGGTACAGAAGCAGAGTTAAGAAATGATTGGTCTACAATCACAATACCGATTGGAAACTTTACGATTTCCGACGCACTTATTCTGCCTAATTCTTATCCCAAATTTCTACCGAAGATATGGAAGACTAATATTAATGAGAAAGGACTTAAAGATGGGATAACAAACATTGAGTTTCTGCAAATTATTTGTGGTGCCGATCAAGGAGAAAATGAATTGCTGCAATTAGATAGAACCATTGAGATAGAATCTGTCTGGTTGGAATAATAAATCAATATTTAAAAAACGTACCTTACAAATTAGTTTAATTATTTGCTGCTCAAGTAAATTACAATGTTGAAAGTCTGCATTATCATTTAAGCTGCCATAAGATTCGTAAATAACTTCTTAAATTTTGATTTTAAAGTAGTTTTACACTCAGTAAAATTTAGTAGTTTTGTGCCTACTTAAAAAAATAATTGTAAATGGGTAAAACAAAAGTTGTTGTTACCGGCGGTGCCGGTTTTATTGGAAGTCATATAGTTGAACATTGGGTTAAGGTAGGAGCGGAGGTTCATATCATCGATAATCTTCGTTCCGGTTTTTTATCTAATGTTGAATTATTTCCACAAGCAATATTCCACAAGGGAAGTATAACCGACCGAAATTTAGTTTTCGAAGTTCTACGCGAAACGGATTATGTACATCACCTCGCTGCAATGGTCTCTGTACCTGAATCGGTTGAAAAACCTGATGAGTGTTATGGAATTAATATAAATGGCTTGCTCAATGTTCTTGACGCTTCCAAAGAATTTGGTATTAAAAAAGTTGTCTTCAGCAGCTCTGCCGCTGTATACGGAGACGAGCCGGAATCCCCACAAACTATTAAAAGTAAGACTGCTCCAAAATCTCCGTACGGATCAACAAAGTTAGAAGGCGAGAAGCAATTAGAAATATATAACCAGATGCACGGTTTAGGCGGTGTATCATTGAGATATTTTAATGTGTTTGGTCCGCGTCAAAATCCTAAAAGTCAATATGCAGCTGCCGTTCCAATCTTTTTAACACTGGCATTAAGGAATGAGCCGATAATTATTTACGGTGATGGTGAACAGACAAGGGATTTTATCTTTATTAAAGATGTTGTAAATGCAAATATTGCTGCGGCTACAGATCAAAATGTGAATGGTGTTTTCAACATTGCAACGGGAAAAGCAATTTCAATTAATCAACTTGCGCAATTAATTATTGATATAACAAATAGTAAAAGTAAAATAGTTTATGAAAAAGAACGGGCTGGAGATGTTAAGCATAGTCTGGCTTCAGTTAAAGAAACAGAGATTATCTTAAAATTTTTTAGTCAATATGATATCAAAAACGGACTTGTTGAAACCGTACGCTATTTTAGTTCATTATAATTGATGTTGTGACTTTTTTATGGAAAAAATATTATCGAATACAGTTAATCATATAATGAAAATCTTTATTATTTTTGCGCTACAAAATTTTGTTATTGATTATTAGGTTTTCTTACTCATTCAAAAGCGGGTATTCTTTTTTTCGTGGAAGATCTCATTCAGAATAATAAATTGACTATAATTGGTAAGCTCACTGCCGGACTTCTCCATGAGATACGTAATCCGCTGACTGCTATCAAATTGAATCTTGATTACATGAAAATGTATGAAGAAGAATTATCGGGTGAACTTACCGAATCGATCACATCCTCGTTGGAAGCGTTTGATAGGATCAATCACATAATCTCGGATGTATTGGATTTTACAAAGAAAAACAACGAGCAAAATAAGGGTGCTTCACTGAATAAAGTAACCGAAAGAGCCATTGAAATTATTCACTCAACTGCTTCAAAAAGAGGAATTGTTACCGAAAAGAAATTAGATAATAGTATTCCGAATGTTGTTGCTAATGAAAACAAATTATTACAAGTGATACTTAACTTGATGAATAATGCAATTGAAGCTTCCCAAAATAAAAGTAAAATTGTAATTTCTACATTCGAAGAGAATGGTGCTAATAAGAAAAAGGTTATCTGGCAAGTTGAGGATTTCGGGTGCGGAATAGATCCTGAAAGTGTTCAAAAAATTCAAAATGGATTTTATACCAGTAAGTCGGAAGGATCAGGTGTTGGTCTGATGGTTTGTAAAAGAATTCTTGATGAAATGCATGCCGATCTCTTATTTGAATCTTCCTACGGAAAAGGTTCAAAGTTTTATATAATGTTTAATGCTTATTAATTAGAAGACGATATGGAACCAAAGGTACTGATTATAGATGATGATGATTTGGTTGCATCATCCTTAAAAAAAGTTTTAACAAAACAAAATTACATTGTTGAAACTTGTCTTGATGCCAACGAAGCAAAAAATTTAGTTGCCGAATTCCAGCCCGATGTAGTTCTTCTTGATATTTACTTAACAAATTTTAACGGCATTGATATTCTAAGAGTTTTGAAAAAGAGTTTTAGGGATTTGCCGGTTGTAATGATAACCGGTTACGCGGATGTAAAAATGGCGGTTACTTCAATCAAATCTGGCGCATTTGATTTCTTGCTTAAACCGATTGATCTTGAACAATTAAATTTAGTGTTAAACAAAGCACTTGAGAATATAAGGCTAAAATCCGAAGTAGACCGCTTAACAACACTTTTAGAAACCGATACTTTATCAAAAGATTTTTTTGGCAGAAGTTCTAAAATTCAAAAACTGCTAACCTCCGTTGAAAAATTAGCCAAAAGTGCGGATACTACTATTTTAATTGAAGGAGAGAGCGGAACCGGCAAAGAAATTTTTGCTCAATTCATACATCAAAAAAGTCCCAGGAATAGTGCGTCGTTTATAACCATAAACTGTGCAACCATACCAAGAGATCTTGCAGAGAGTGAGTTATTTGGTCATGAAAAAGGAGCATTTACCGGCGCTTCACAAAAAACAAAACTTGGTAAATTTGAATTAGCTAACGGCGGGACGATACTTCTTGATGAAATCGGCGAACTTAGTTTGGATATGCAAGTGAAACTGCTGCGTGTTCTGCAAGAAAGAAAATTTTACAGATTAGGCGGTGAAAAAGAAATTGTAGTTAACGTCCGTGTACTTGCAGCTACTAACCGTAATTTGGAAGAAGAAATTGAAAAAGGAAATTTCCGCGAAGATTTGTATTACAGACTTAATGTTGCAAAGATATTAATTCCTCCTTTAAGAGAGAGGAAAGAAGATATACCATACATTGCATACTCATTCCTAAAAGAATTTGCACAAAAATTTAATAAAGAGATCGATTCAATTGATTCATCTGCTATAGAACTTTTAAAGAGCTATCACTGGAAAGGGAATATACGTGAACTGCGCAATGTAATGGAACGTGTTGTTTTATTATGCGAGGATTTAGAATTAACAGATCACCATTTTGGAGTTTTGTTAGATAATAAGGGTGTGGAACAGCAGCCAGACGATAAATTTGTTCTTCAAATCCCGGCAAAAGGAATTAAAATAGACATTGTGTTAAAATCGTTGATTCAGAAAACACTTAAAATAACCGGCGGTAACCAGGTAAAAGCAGCAAAAATTTTAGGTCTTTCACGTTCAAAACTTCGTTATAGAATGGAACAACTTGGGATTGAAGTTACAAAACAAATTAATTGATTCCCAAAAACAACTCACCTTTTCGCTTCTTACCCAATATTTCATACCCTTAAGATTACCCTAAACTTTTTTTAATACTTATCGATAATAATCACAGAGAAAATATTTTTTGTTAAATAATTGCCCATAGCCCTCAAAGACCCCGTCACAAGAGACCATGTTTTTACATGGTCTTCCTTTTTTAAATACACTTTTAAGTTATTTGTTAATTGCTTTTGCCAGGATATTAATTAAATCTTCCCGGTCATACGGTTTAATCAGGTAATAATTAAATCCTTCATTCAATAAAATTTTTTCATCTTTCAATAGTGCATAACCGGTTACGGCAATCAAAGGTGTGTTTTCATATCCATACAAAGACCTGATATCTTTCGCAATATCAACTCCGGATGGACCGTTACCAAGATTAATATCAATCAGTAATGCATGGTATTTTTTGTTCTTTAATTTTTCTATTGCCTGGAAATAATTATGTGCTGTATCAACATTGCATATGTTACGCAAGAAAAGATTTACTAATTCAGAGTTTAATAAATTGTCTTCAATACTTAGAACATTGGGGAGTTTTTTACCCATCATCGAAATCATATTTTTCCGAACGTCACTTTGAGGTATTGAATTTAGAGATGGTTTGTATGCAATTGTAAGCGAGGAATCATCATTTGATTTTTTGATACCGGGCAGTATTATGCTGAAAACAGAACCTTTTTCGAACTCGCTTTCCACACTAATATCACCCTTCATTAACTTTGCCATTTTCTTAGCAACAGAAAGTCCTAATCCGCTTCCTTCAAAATTTCTTCTTATACCTTCGCTCAACTGTCTGAATTCCCTGAAAATTTTATTTTGATCTTCTACGCCAATTCCAATTCCAGAATCGATAACTTTAACGACCGCTTGAACATTGCCTGATCCATCCTCATCAGAAGTAATTTGAATTTTGACACCTCCTTTATTTGTAAACTTTAAAGCGTTATCAACAATGTGCATCAATATTTGTTTAAAAAGGTTCTCGTCGCCTACAGCGCAAATCTCCTCATCAAGAATTTGAATATTAAAATCAAGATTTTTTTCTGCTGCTGTTTTATCATAATTTGTTAAAAAATATTTTGTATATGAACCTAAATTGAACTCGGTAAGATTGATCGGGTAAGTGCCGGATTCAATCTCTGATAAATTTAAAATGGAATTTAGGGTTAAAAGTAATCTTTTTGATGATTTGAGTATTTTATCAATTATTTCTACATGATCGGAATCTTGCAGTTCATCTCTAAGCAAACTGGAAAAACCAATAATGCCGGTCATAGGAGTTCTTAGTTCGTGGCTCATGTTGGAAAGCAAGTTCGATTTTAGTTTGCTTGCTTCTTCTGCACTGTCTAATGCCCTCTTTAATTCCAGTTCCATCTCTTTTTTGGAAGTTACATCTTCTTTGATGACAAGAATATGGCTCATATCGCCATTTTCATTTTTTATCGGGGTAACAGCAGCAGATTCCCAGTAAAGCTCACCATTCTTTTTGTAGTTTCTAAATTCTCCGCGCCAATCCCTTCCATTATAAATTCTGTTCCATAATTCTGTTTGTCTGCTTTCCGATGCGTCATCTTCTCCAACTATATTAATCCTCTTGCCGTAAACTTCTTCAAAGAAATAGCCGGTTATCTCAGAAAATTTTGGATTTGTGTATTCGACCTTTCCTTCGGGATCGGTAATAATTATAATTGAGGAACTTTGGTCAACAACACGTGAAAGTTTGTTGATCTGATCCTGGATATGTTTTTTTTCGGTAACGTCTTTTACGCTCAAAATTGTAATCTCTTTTCCTGAACTGGAATCAGTTTTAATGTTGATTTCAATATCAAGTAAAGACGAATCTTTTCTAATACCGTGGCAATCGTAACCGGAAGCAAATAATTCATCCTGGGTTGTACTCTTTAATTTTGCCAGGTAATTTCTAAATTGTGCCGGGGGAATAAAATTAAGTATAGAAAAGTTTTTTAGCTCATCAACTTTGATGTAGCCGAATAAATATTTAAAAGCAGAATTGCACATAACGATTCTTTCTTTGTCAAGAACCGCTACGGCTTCCGAAAGATGCTCGAAAGTAACACTGAGAATATGAGTAGTGGAAACTGAGCTTTCCAGGATCTCGTTATTTTGTGTTCTTATTTCGCCGGTTTTTCTCATATATCCTTTCGCTTTAACTGAGAATAGGTAATGTTAGATGAAAGGTTGTACCTTTTCCTACTTCGCTTTCAAAACTTATTGATCCTTTGTGCCAGTCTGCCATTTCTTTGCATAATACTAATCCTAAGCCGGAGCCTTCTTCGTCTTCGGTTCCTTTTGCCGAATAATGCTCTGCCAGATCGAATAATTTTTCCTTAGTCTCTTTATCAATTCCAATGCCCTCATCTGTAAAAGAAATTATAATAAAGTTGTATTTTTTTTCAGAAGTCAGAGTTACTGTTCCGCCTCTCCGGGAAAATTTAATTGCATTGGAAAGGAAGTTTCTGAAAATTGTATTTATCATATTCTCGTCTGCTAATGTATCTAAGTCATCGTTCATATTATTTACAATTCTGATTTGCTTTTTAATAATCGCGGCATTGTATTGGCTAATTACACTAATCATTTCGTAGTACAAGTTGCATTTTGTCTGATTGAATTTAATTTGTCCCATTACAAGGCGCGACCACTCAAGCAGTTTTTCGATCAGCGAATACAGATCGTGCAATGAAGACTTGCCATAGTTGATGTATTTTTTAATCTCTTCTTTATCCAGCTCATCAAACGACTCGGATAAGACATCAAAGGAACCGAGCAAACCCTGAAATGGACTCTTAAGATCATGTGCAATTACAGAAAGGAGAACGTCCCTGGAATTTTTTTCTTTAATTATTTTTTCGAGATTACTTTCAAGTTCCCTATTGATATCCGCTAAAAAAATCAACTTTTGGTTATAGAATTCAATATTATCGGTTTTAGAAGATTGTTCTAAATTTTCACTGCTATTTTTTAACGTGATATCGGAAAATACCCACACTCTGTATGCATTTTGCTGTGTTTGCAAGGGGTAAGAAAGGAGGGTTAAATTTTTTGAACCTTTGAATGAAAAAATTCCATCGAAGCTCTTTTCTTTGGTGAGTATAAGTTTTTCAATTCTGTCTTCGGGGGCTTTTTCAAAAACCGAATTACTATATATATGTTCAATTAAAAAGCCGGTGTCGTTTGAACAGAGCAGATCAAAAGTCAGATCGAGATGCTTCAGAAGGGGGTCATTCCAGTAAATTATTTTCCCATTTATATCGGAAACAATAATTCCCAGGCTGATAGAGTTAAGAATAAGATAAAATAAGCGTAAACTATACCGGTCCTTAGTTTCTTCACCCAGTTTATTCTTTAATTGGAAGATTTCATTATTCGGTAACATAGTTTTTACTATTTATATCAAATTTATTAGTTGTCTACATACTCTTATTAAATGTGTAGAGATTTTTTACTGAAAGTACTATCGATGAATTTTTAGATTTTTTTAGAGGCATATAGAAAAATGGTAGTCCCCCCGGACCCTATAATTATCAGCTGAACAAAGATACACTTTTTGATTAAAATTTTGCCTTTTTATTCCGATAATATCATAGAGTAAAAAAATTTACACTTGGCTAATATTCAACATAGAGTTTTACGATGCGGTTGGTTTTGAGAGGTAATAGATATTTTTTGTCCCGGCACATTAATTGCAAAACAAGTCGTACTTAAAAATAATTTTAAGATAGGTTATGAGTGTAGAAAAATTATTTAACCGGAAAGATATTATTGACGTTCTAAACAGTAACTCCGTAGAAGAAAGGAGAGATATCCTGGATTATCTACTAACGTTGGATGATATTGCTGATTATGTTGAGGAAGTATGTAATTGTATTGCAGATGAAGACAAGGGGATAAGAAATTCTGCATCGATGTTGATAATAAATAACCAACCGGGAGAAGCAGCAAAACATATTGTAAAATTCGTTTCGTCAAAGAATATTACGCTGAGAAACTTAGCCGGCGAGATACTAATAAAATTAGGGGCGAAAGCCGTTGATACATTGATTCAATATAACTGCGAAAAGAATGATGACGATCAAAAATTTATGATTGATGTGCTTGGTTTAATCGGTAGCGAATCAGCCGCAGAGCATATTTTAAGTATTTTGAGCACAACCGAAAATGATAATGTTGTTCTTGCTTGTATAGAAGCACTTGGTAATATCCGGTATGATAATGCGGTGGAGATTTTACTTCTTCTATACGACCGAAGTGAGTTATACAAACCATCGGTTGTTGAAGCCCTTGGTAAAATAGGCTCTGCCAAAGCCAGCAGATTCCTTCTCGATAAGTATCCGGCAGAAGATGAATTAACGAAATATTCTATTCTTGAAAGTCTGGGTTATCTTGGTGATGTTGACACTTATTTCTTTTTACTGGAACAAGTAGTAGATATTCACGGTCCGTTGGTTTGGCCATTAATTACCTCAATTTTTATCCTTAAAGAAAAATACGGGCTCGATATACCTTTCGATGATAAAATGAAGAACCTTCTAATGTATACTTTGCAAGAAGGTACAGCCGAACACAAGAAAATTGCACTCTCCTTGATCAATGTTTTCAACGATAAAGATATTTTGTTAGAGAGCTTAAAATATATTGGCGAAGATGACGAATTAGATGAAATAATACGTTCAAAAATTTATAGGAACCCGGAATATTTATTCGAAGAGATAAATAAAATATTAGTTGAAAATCCGGATAAGCTAAGGCAGCTACTTAACCTTTTTTATTCAGTATTAACATTTGTTTGCACCGACAACGGACAATTAAACATTTCATTGATCCAAAAACGGAATATTATTCATGGCATTAGTGAATACCTTGACCACCATGATGAAGAAGTTAGAAGAGCCGGCATGGAGATTCTGTTTGTGCTCGATTTTGAATCGGCAATATTATTTGTTGATTCGATGGTACAAGATGAAAATATTTGGAACCGTCTCCGTTTAGTTGAACTTCTTGAATTTACAGATAATCAAGAAGCTAACGATGCCCTTGAAAAATTATCAAAAGATGAAGATGAAATGGTTAGGGAAAGAGTAGACCAGATTTTAAGTTCAAGAAAACAAAATGAAATCTATCCTATTACTAAATAGATGAATTATGAGCCAATTAACCGAATTGAAATTACCCGATCTTAGCAGAAGTTTAGTATCGTCATTACCTAAGCAGCTAATGATGTCGGTATCATTATTTCAGGAAATCCGTAAATATATTTATAACAGCACCGGCATCTATTTTCAGGATAATAAAAAATATTTATTGGAAAGTAGGCTGCAAAGAAGGATTAATTTTCTCGGTCTTAAAAATTTTGAAGAATATTTTGCATTGCTTAAATCCGGCGGTTCATCATTTGCTGAGGAAAAAAAATATTTCTATGAAGCAATAACAATCAATGAAACATTCTTTTTCCGCAACCAGCCGCAGCTTGATGCGATGGCATCGCAAATCTTCCCGGAAATTATTGCAAATAAAAATTCGTTGAACAGAAATAAAATTAGAATTTGGAGTGCAGCTAGTTCATCCGGCGAGGAAGCTTATTCGGTTGCCATGGTATTCCAGGATCTTGTTAGACCTAAATTTCCTTTCATGGAATTGGAAGTTGTAGGCACAGATATCAGCGCTGCTATTGTTGAAACTGCAAACCAGGGAATATATAAAGATTATTCAATTAGGAATGCACCCCCGTATTATTTGAAAAAATATTTTAAGAATAACGGCGGCATTTACGAAGTAGTTCCGGAAATTAAAAAGATGGCTACATTCAAGGTAATGAATCTGTACGATGATTTTATGATGAAGACTATGCTGAATTTTGATGTGATTATTTGCGCGAATGTTCTAATCTATTTCGATACTGCATCTAAAGTTAAAGTTGTTTCCCATTTATATAATTCGCTTAACCGCGGCGGTTATTTGTTTATCGGTTATTCCGAAACACTGCAAGGTATTTCAAAAGCATTTAATCTTGTAAGTTTTCCTAAAACTGTCGGTTATAAAAAGGAGTAGTGAATAAAATGAAAAGGGTAATTCTTGTAGCAGATGATTCTCCTACAATAAGAAAATTTGTTTCAGTTGCTCTAACCGTAAAAGGTTATGATATTATCGCTTGTTCTGATGGTATGGAGGCATTGGAGAAAATACCCAATAACAGAATTGATCTGCTGATAACAGATCTTAACATGCCGAATATCGACGGCTATCAATTGATTTTGTCAATTAGAAATAATGTTGAGTTCAAGGAACTGCCGATTATTGTTCTTTCTTCTCTAGGCGGCAACGATGATATTCAACGCGGACTTGAATGCGGTGCAAATTCATACTTGATTAAACCTTTCGATCCGAAACGGGTACTTTACGAAGTTTCAAAATATTTGAATTAAGGAAGAATAATATGGCTCTCAAATTTTTAGTTGTCGATGATTCTGTTACAATGAGAAGAATTGTAGCTAATTCTCTTAAAACAATTGGATATGATGCTTTTGTTGAAGCCGGCGACGGACGTGAAGCTCTATCCAAATTGAGCGGTGATGGTTCTATTAATTTTATCATTACCGATTGGAATATGCCGGATGTTTCGGGGTTAGATCTTGTAAAAAGTGTCAGGTCCAACGATAAACTTTGTAAAATACCGATTCTAATGGTTACAACGCGCGGTTTGAAAGATGATATTGTTGAAGCATTGCAAGCTAAAGTCAACAATTATATTGTTAAACCATTTACACCGCAAATCCTTAGAGAAAAAATTGATCAAATATTAGCTAGTGCATAATGGAGAATTTTATGGGTCAGCAACTTAATATGGAACAAGTATTTCAAAAACTCGGCGACCTGAAATCATTTTTTGTCTTTGGTCAAAAAGTTGTCCCGGTAATACAAAAAATTATCGATTTCATGCGAGATGTTGTTCCTCTTCTTGAGAATGTAAACAACTCAATACATGATAGTACAAGCAAAATACCAAAAGCAGCAACTCAAATAAAAAATGTAACTAACGCAAACGAAATTGCAACAAGCGAAATTCTTGATATTGTAGATTCAATGTCATTGGACCTTACAAAAATTAGAACAGAACTGGCTGATTTAAAAAATGGCTTTTTCAGTCAGCGCGTTGCACTGGAAAAATTTGGCAGTGAGTTCAAAAATTTGAATGGCAAATTTGATGCTTTAAAATCAGGTATGAGCATAGATGAATTAGAGAACAAAGTAACATCGCTTGAAAGTATTATAGATAAGATCGGTACTGACTCAACAAATATTACAATTTCATTACAAGTACAAGATATAACAGCACAGCAATTGGCTTCAGTTAATCACCTTATTCAATCCGTGCAGAAAAGACTTTCTTCGTTGCTATTTGATCTTGGTAAACAGAGCGGAGTCTCGATACCTGAATTTGATATTGACGAAGAGAATAGGGATAAATCATTTAATGAAGACGCACGATACGACCGGGGCCACGGAAAACAAGAATTGGTTGATAATATAATAAATGAAAATAAAAAGACTTCACAAGAAGAGATTGATAAACTTTTTGCCAGGTGATTGATAATTCTATGCAAAACCCAATGTTAGTTGATCCGGAGATGAAGGAAATTGTTGATAGTTTCCTACTTGAGACAAAAGAGATTTTAGAAAAACTTGATGTGGATTTGATGGAGTTGGAGAAACGTCCCGATGACCTGGACCTTCTCAACCAGATTTTCCGTTCATTCCACACTATTAAAGGTACTTCCGGGTTCTTGGGATTAGAGAAACTTCCAGAAGTAACACACAAATGTGAAGATATTTTGAACAAGCTCCGTAAAGGTGAAATAAAATTAGATTCATCTTTGATGGATGGAATTATTTTAGGTTACGATACAATAAAAGAGCTGTTAAATGTAATTGAGAATGATAAAAATGAAGATATAAAAGTAGAAGGTGTGACAACACAACTTGTAAATTTATTGGAAAGTATTATTCCCGGTAATGAACAAGAAAAAATTCCGCCGGTGGCAGTAGAAAGTTTACCTCTTAATGAAACTAAAAATGATATTAAGATTTCGGATACCGGAAAAGATTCGACGTTATCAAAATCAAATAGTAATGAAACAAAGAAAACCGATAACACAATACGCGTAGATGTTGACCGCCTTGACGCACTGTTAAATATTGCATCGGAAATAGTATTGGGAAGGAACCGGCTGGCACAGTTAAACTCGCAGTTCGCACTTGAATATGAAGGTACATCTTTTTCAAAAGACCTTGCAGATGCTACCAAGCAAATCGATTTGATGACAACCGAACTTCAGCTTGTTGTAATGAAATTGAGAATGATCAAGATTGGCAAAGTCTTTAACCGGTTTCCGCGTGTTGTCCGCGATATGTGCAAGGAGTTGAATAAAGAAGTTGAGCTGGTAATTCATGGCGAGGATACTGAGGTTGATAAAAATTTAATTGAAGAGATTAATGATCCCCTTGTTCATTTAATACGCAATTCAATTGATCATGGAATCGAAAAGCCGGAACTAAGACTTGAAAAAGGGAAAAATCGTAAAGGAACTGTGGTCATATCTGCCGAGCATGAAGGAAATAATATTGTTATAAAAGTTGTTGATGATGGTAAAGGAATTGATCCTGAAATAATAAAAGAAAAAGCGATAGCAAAAGGATTTTTATCAAGAGAGAAAGCAAAAGAACTTACAAAACAAGAAACGTATAATTTAATTTTCCATCCCGGCTTCTCCACTGCCGAAGTAGTGACCAACGTCTCGGGTAGAGGAGTTGGAATGGATGTGGTAAAAACCAATGTTTCAAAATTACGCGGAACAATTACGGTGGATTCAGAGGTTGGTAAAGGGACTACAATATTACTCCGCTTGCCCCTGACACTTGCGATAATTTCCGGTATGATTGTTAAAGCATACGGACAAACATTAGTAATACCGCTTCATTCAGTCATTGAAGTACTTCGAGTAAGCCGCGATCATGTTGAAACAATCCGCGGTAAAGAAGTTATCAACTTGCGTGATTCGATTTTACCTATAATCTCCCTTGAAGATTTAATAACAAGCAACGGCAACGGGCATAAGCATGATGAAAAATGGCAGTACATTGTTGAGGTTGGTATTGCCGAAAAAAGATTTGGAATTAAAGTAGATGAATTAGTCGGTCAGCAAGAAGTTGTGATTAAAAACCTGGGTGATTATTTAGGAAAAATAAATGGTATTGCCGGCTCTACAATTATGGGTGATGGAACCGTGATTATAATCCTTGATATTAATGAGTTGTTCAACAAGCTGGAAAGCCAAATTGATTCGTAAAATTTCTGCATTGATTATTGATGACTCCGCTTTTATGCGTAAGTCGCTGGCTCTTATGCTGGAAAGCGATCCCGATATAAAAGTAGTTGGTTCGGCAAAGAATGGTCAAGAAGGTTACGAGCTTGTTAAAAATTTAAAGCCGGATATTGTAACTCTCGATATCGAAATGCCAGTAATGGACGGTTTGACCGCGCTCAAAAAGATTATGAGCGACTGTCCAACTGCTGTTATTATGGTAAGCTCTCTTACAACCGAAGGTGCCGAAGCAACATTAAAAGCTTTGGAACTCGGTGCTGTTGATTTCATACCTAAAGAACTTTCGTATGTGAATGTTAATATCACAAAGATCAAAGAAGAGCTTATCTCCAAAGTAAAAGAAATCGTTAAACAAAAATTATATAGAGATAGATTAGCGAGATTAAGATCGATACCCCAGGTTGAAAAACCAGGATATACTGTTTCAACTCAACAAGCTTTACCCAAAATAGGTTATAAAGCTGTTGCCATAGGTATTTCAACCGGCGGTCCGCTGTCTTTGCAAAAAGTATTACCATTTCTATCTGAAAAAATAAATATCCCGGTCTTCATTGTTCAGCATATGCCTCCAAAGTTCACTAAATCGCTGGCGGAAAGATTGAATTCAATGTGCAAGCTTACTGTTAAAGAAGCCGAGGATGGAGAGGTGGTAAAGAGCGGTGTTATCTATATCGCTCCCGGCGGATATCATCTAAAACTAAAAAAAGTTAGCTTATCAAGCAGCTTGATTGAAGTTTCAGAAGAACCATTGGATACATTACACAGACCATCAGTCGATGTGATGATGAATTCTGTAATTAATGTTTTTGGTAAATACACACTTGGTGTAATAATGACGGGTATGGGGAAAGACGGTTACGAAGCAATTAAAAATTTGAAGAGCATCGGCGGTTATTCAATTGCACAAGATGAACAGTCTTCTGTTGTGTATGGAATGCCAAAGGCAATTGCTGATGCCGGGCTGGCAGATAATATTCTGCCGCTGGAAAAAATTTCGGAAACTATAAACAAGGTGATCTAAATGACAAATCATTTTGAAGATGCATTGGTTAAAGATATCTATTCAAAAAATTCATTGAAAAGCGGTAATCTTATTAAGTCATCTGACATACAATTTAATGGTTTTGCTAAAATTACATTGGAAAATGAAGATCACGATGATGTAAAGATTTACTTAAAGAAGGATGCAAATGATGCGGTTAAAGAAATTAAGTTTGTTTGTACTTGCGGTCAAACCAAAAGTATTGTACTAGATTATTCTGAAGAATAATTCACAGGTGTTCATATTTAGCCAATCTTTCAGCAATTCCTTTTAACATTTCAAGAAAAAACAGAATTTATCTCTGGCACTCCATTTGGGAGATATATCGAAAAGCCCAAATAGAGTATGTCATCAATTAAATTGCTTGAAAATCTATTAGACTATTGTTCGGTTAAGAATAAAGTCATAGCAAAAAATATTTCTAATGTAGGCACAGAAGGTTATAAACGCGAAGATGTTGCATTTAAGAACCTTCTCGAGGAAAATACAAATTCTTCCCTTAAAATTTCCAGCCAGAAACATTTAGGTTCAGTCGGCACACCTACTGAAAGTAATAATCCATTTGATATTGTTTATGATGAGAATGCTGAAACTACTTCGGGAATCAACAACGTGAACATTGAACAAGAAATGTCAGAACTTGCAGAGAATACACTGAGGTTCAAATTTGCTTCGAGAAAAGTCGGTGATTATTACAGAGGCATTCAAAATGTAATTAGAGGAGGAGGGCGGCTTTGAAAGAATTAGGAAGTTTATTCGGTTTGGGTATTAGCGCAAGAGGGATGGGTATTCAAAGAAAAAAGATGGAACTCATTTCACAAAACATTGCCAATGCCGATTCAGTTAGAAATACAAACGGACAGCCGTACCAGCGTAAAGTTCTTAATGTACAGCAAGAACAAGACAGTTTTGCGGCTAATCTTTCTGTTGAGGGACAATTATTAAAATTAAATAGAAGCAACTCAAATCATTTTAGTACGAATAGTTCTGAATCAATTGCTTTGCCCGAAATGAAAAGCGACTTAAATATAAGCGAAACAATTGATCAAAAACCGGGTGAAGTAGTTTTTATGCCCGAACATCCAGACGCCGATGAAAAAGGTTATGTGCAGATGTCCAATGTTAATGTTATTAACGAGATGGTAGATATGATAGCAGCAACAAGAAGTTACGAAGCAAATCTTACGGCACTCAACTCATCCAAACAAATGATTAAAGATTCACTGGAGATATAACATGACGGTTAATACAAATTCATTCGGTAATTACAGTACAAGTTACGTGAACAAAACAACACACAAAGTTCAAACTGAAACCGCCTCACAAGAAAAAGTTACAAACGAAGAGAAAGCTTTTTTTGCCAAGATGTATCCATCTAAACAAGAAGAGATTATGAGTTATGAATTTTACAATTCAAAGGGAAAAGTAGCCGGCGTTTCGCTTGGTTCTGTAATTGATAAGAGAGGTTAATATGCAGATAGAAGGACTGGGAAATTTAATTCCCGATTTAACAAATCAAACAAAAAAAGTTTTACCGGAATCGGGTTTTACCGAAACTTTTTCAGAACTTATTCAGAATGTGAATGAAGCTCAAAAGGATTCGGAACAATCAGTAAAAGATTTTGTTGCCGGTAACGGTGTTGAACTTCACGAAGTTATGATTGCCGGTGAGAAAGCAAAAACTAGTCTTGAACTGCTGATGGAAATCCGCAACAAAGCAGTTGACATGTACAAAGAATTAACAAGGATGCCCGTATAATTATGAATTCAAATCCATTTCAAGCATTGTTAGGTATTATCAGCAAGTTAAATCCAAAACAAAAATTTATGATGATCGGCGGTATTATTCTTACCGTCGGGTTATTGATCATACTTTTATTTTTTATGAATGAGCCGAATTACTCCACACTATATTCGGGATTATCTGCTGATGATGCATCAAAAGTCGTTGATTATTTAGGAAGCCAGAAGGTTCCTTATAAAATTGATGACAACGGACAAACCATAAAAGTTGCAAAAGAAGAAGTGTACGAAACAAGATTAGCGCTTGCCGGCAGAGGTATTCCAAGTTCAGGTTTTATCGGCTACGAGATATTTGATAAAACCACAATGGGTATGTCCGAATTTATGCAGAAGCTAAACTACAAGAGAGCTTTGGAAGGTGAGTTGGCAAGAACTATTGCACAGTTAGAAGGAGTTTCAGGTGTACGTGTTCATATTGTAATTCCTCAAAAAACAATTTTCAGGGAAGAAGAAAAACTTCCATCTGCCTCTGTTGTTCTGAAACTAAAAAACAATTCCTCACTTAGTAAAGAAAA
The DNA here is from genome assembly GCA_020723165.1 of Melioribacter roseus. GTDB lineage: Bacteria > Bacteroidota > Ignavibacteria > Ignavibacteriales > Melioribacteraceae > DYJK01. The sequence goes on from DYJK01000001.1 coordinate 49,003, forward strand.
TATTACATCGATTGTAAATTTAATTTGCGGAAGTGTTGAAGGACTACCTGGATCTAAGGTTTCTATAATCGATACCCAGGGAAGAATTTTATCGAACGAATCCGAAGAGGGACCGCTTGCATATGCTTCTTCAAAACAATATGAAATAAAACAATCTGTAGAAAATTATCTTGCTAAAAAAGCACAAGCCATTCTGGATAATGTTGTTGGTTACGGGAATGCAATGGTTCAGATAAATGCTGATTTGAATTTTGATCAAGTTGAAAAAACAATGGAACAATACGATCCCGAATCACAGGTGGCTATAAGCGAGCAGACTATTAAATCAAACAATCTCGGGTTAACCTCGAGCGATTCAACCAACCAGGCAAATGAAAATTCGTTAACCAATTACGAGATAAGTAAAACAATACAAAAAGTAGTTGAGGGGAGCGGCAATATACAAAGGTTAAGTGTTGCTGCCGTAGTAAATGATATTCCTAAAAAGATAACCAAAGGGAATAAAACGGAAACCGTATTTGAACCGAGATCGCAAGAGCAGCTTAAAAAGCTCGAAGAAATTATTAAGAATGCTGTCGGTATTGATATAAATAGGGAAGATCAGTTTTCGTTAGTCAGCATTCCGTTTGAAGAAAGACAAGTTGAAGAGATCCCGGTTGAAGAAAGTAATTCCTTGATGCCTAATCCAAATGAAATGATAAACTTAGTGTTTATAGTTTTTGCGATAATAGCTTCACTTTTTGTTTTAAAAAGCTTGATGAAGAAACTTAAGAGCGAGAAAATTGTGATTGGAACATTTAATGCCGGGGAATTAGCTGTGGCATCACCGGCACCTTCGTTACAGCCTAGGGCCGAAGCCGCATTCCCACATCAACTTAACATTCCGAAGAAAAAAGTTTTACCACTCGGTGATATAGAAGATGAAATTTCCGATGAAGCATTATTAAAGAAAAACCAGCAAGAAAAAATTGTTAACTATGTTGCAAAAAATCCAATAGATGCAGCTAAACTAATAAATGCATGGATGCACGAAGATGAAATCTGAAATTCAATCTAAAGACAGCCGTTTGGTAGATGTAAACGGTGTACAAAAAGCAGCAATGCTGATGGTTGCACTTAATGTTGAAGCTGCCTCCGCTGTATTCAAATATCTCGACCCGATCGATATAGAAATACTTTCTGCCGAAATTACTAAAGTCAAAAATATTCCTTCTAAGACAGTTGATGGTGTAGTAGATGAATTTTATAACATGGTTACAGCACGCGAATACGTTCTTGAAGGAGGGCTTGACTACGCACAAGCACTACTTGAAAAAAGTTTCGGCATTCCAAAAGCAGTTGAAATAATTGATAAAGTAAAACGATTAACTACACTTAAAGGTTTTGATGTACTCAAAAAAGCTGAACCGGCACAGTTAATTAATTTTTTAAACAAGGAACATCCCCAAACAATGGCACTTATTCTTTCCCAGCTTAGTCCGGACCAAACAGCGAATGCTCTAAAAGAATTACCGGAAGAGATGAGGATTGAAGTTGCCTATCGTATAGCCACGCTTGGTAAAATTGCACCGCAAACATTAAAACAAATCGAGCATGTGGTGGATGATATTGCCGGTCTGTCTATGAGCCAATCGGTCGGTAAACTTGGCGGTGCTAAATGTCTTGCCGGTATCTTGAACAGACTGAATGTTTCCCTTACAAAAGATATCTTGTTAAAGATGGAAGAGAAAGATGCCGAGACAACCTACGAAGTGAAGAGATTAATGTTCATCTTTGACGAAATTATAAATATATCCGATAAAGATATTCAGAAGATTCTCAGGGAAGTTGATAGAAAAGATCTTGCCTTCTCTCTTAAAATATCCGACGAACGGCTTAAAGAAAAGATTTTCAAAAATATGTCCGAGCGTGCCGCCGATCTGCTTAAAGAAGAATTGCAATACATGGGAATGGTAAAACTAAAAGAGGTTGAAGCAGCACAAGCGAGAATAATCGACATTATTAAAGCTTTAGAAGAAGCCGGACAAATATCGCTGAACTTAAGAGGAGGACCGGAGGAAGTTTATGTCTAATGTTCTCCGCTTGAATTCTAAACCTAAACTTAATATTAAAAACAGCGGCTCGTTAAATACTTTTACACAAGAAGAAGAAACAATTTCCGTAAAAAAACAAATTGAAGATGCCTATAACAAAGGATTAATAGACGGGCATCAAAAATTAAAGTTAGAACTTGATAAAGAATACACTGACAAACTTTATAAAAAATATGAAGAAGTTTACCATGTACTTGAAGCGTATGATCAAAAAATAGAAGAATATGAAAAAGGATTTGAAAAACTAGTTATTGATACAGCATTTGAATTAGCTAAAAAAATCGTTCAAAGAGATGTAGTTGATAATACAATAATAAATGAAACAGTAAGCCGGGCAATTACAAAAGTTATCGGTGCCAACGAAGTCCGGATTAAAATGAACCCCTCGGATGTGGAACAAATCGATGTTAACAGTAGAAATCTTATCAACAGCAGTTCTTTCAACAAAATAAAGTTTGAAGGTGACGAGAGAATTGAAATTGGCGGCTGCCTTATTGAAACAGAGATAGGAAACGTTGACGCGAGAATTTCTACACAGTTGGAAGAATTAAGAAGAAAACTTGAAGAAAGCATAGAGAACAGAAAACCATCATGATAGCAGTTGATGAAATACTCGATCGATACCGTGTTGTGATAAATAAATCCGAATCAATTAAGGTGAACGGTAAAGTTTTGGATGTCATCGGTCTTGTGATTGTATCGGCGGGACCCAATGCTGTAATGGGGGAAATCTGTTCAGTTGTTGATCAAAACGGAAAAGAATTATGCAAAGCGGAAGTAGTCGGTTTTAAGAACGGCAAAGTATTATCGATAGCTATTGGTGAAGTAAATAATATTTCACCGGCATGTGAAATTAAAGCATCGGGAAAGAGATTTAGTGTGGGTCTTGGAAAGGAATTGCTCGGAAGAGTTATAGATGGTTTGGGAAATCCAATGGACGGTAAAGGTGAGATCAATTATTCTTCATTTAGGGAAGCATATAGAGAACCGCCCAATCCGCTCCATAGAAAAAGAATCACCACACCAATTCAAACCGGTGTAAGAACAATCGATGGTCTTTTAACAATCGGTAAAGGTCAGCGTATTGGAATTTTTGCCGGCAGCGGTGTTGGTAAAAGTGTAACACTTGGAATGATTGCAAGAAATACAAGCGCTGATGTTAATGTTATTATATTGATTGGCGAAAGAGGGAGAGAGGTACGTGAATTTATCGAAAAAGATCTTGGCCTGGAAGGTCTTGCACGTTCTGTTGTTGTTGTGGCTACGAGCGATAAATCTCCGCTTGTTAGAATGAAAGCCGCTTATGTAGGGACGACCATAGCAGAATATTATCGAGACCTCGGCATGAATGTTATGTTAATGATGGATTCAGTTACACGTTTCGCAATGGCACAAAGAGAAATTGGATTGACAATCGGTGAACCGCCGACATCGAAAGGATACACTCCTTCAGTTTTTGCGTTGCTGCCCAAATTACTGGAACGCGCCGGTAATTCCGATAAAGGTTCCATCACCGGCGTATATACAGTGCTGGTTGATGGTGACGATATGGTTGAGCCAATCGCTGATGCGGTCCGTTCAATTCTTGACGGGCATATTGTTCTTTCGCGTAAACTTGCTAATAAAGGACACTACCCGGCAATCGATACTCTGCAGAGTGTAAGCAGAGTAATGCCTGATATAATTGACCAGGAACATAACAAACGGGTTATGCACTTCAACGAGATTCTTGCAACATACCGGGAAGCCGAGGACCTTATAAATATTGGTGCATATGTTAAAGGGAGTAACCCGGCTATAGATAGATCAATTTCTAAAATATCGCAGTTGAAAACGTTTCTTAAACAAGATATCCTGGAAAAAGCAGCATATAACGATACGATCTATAAACTTAATCATATAATCGATTTGAATTTACAATAACGATCCATGAAAAAATTTGTTTTCGAATTTGATTCGGTGATAAGGATAAAAGAAGTTCTTGAAAAAAAAGTGATGAAGGAGATTTCGCTTATAGACAAAGAAATAGTACAGTCGGTTCAGAAACAAAAATCATTGGTTGAAAAAAAAAGTGAATTACATAGAAACATTAACAGCGGCAGCATAAAAGTTTATGAATACCGAAGTGCTAAATCTCATATAAAAATTTTAGAGAAAGAAGTAATTAACTACGAAAAGAAAATTGAGGAATTAAAAAACAGAAAAGAACAAAAGAGAATTGAACTGGTTCAAAAGAAAAAGGAATTGAAAATATTTGAGACACTCAAGGAAAATAAAAAAGAAGAATTTCTTTTCGATTATAATAGGGAAGAATTAAAACAATTGAATGAATTAGCAATAAATAATTTTATAAGGAAAGAGAAATGAAAGAGAAGCTGATATACGCTGCGTCATTTACTTTCGCATTTTTACTTGTAACCGGTGCTATGTACTACGGAGCTTCATCATACAAAAATATATTTACGTTCGACTTTTCCCCCGTTATAGCAGAGATTAAAGCAAATAAGCCTGATGTATTAAAAGTAAGTATTGATCCTAAAGACATTGCCAAACTCAAAAATGAATTGCTTGACAGCTTAAAGTCTTTCAACGATTACCAGGCATACGATACAGCATCATTTCATTTGAGGGATTCATCGATAGTTGATAGTATTAAAATACTTTTGGATGAAGTTAAAAAACTTAAAGCACAGCAAGCTTCACCTATAACGACCATTGTCCCGGCTCTAAATGTTGAACCGGAATCGGTGAAGCAGACAGTTAAAACGGATAGTACATATAACAAATGGATCAAAAATTCCGTTAAACTTTACGAAGCAATGGATACAAAAAAAGCCGCTAAAATAATCCTTAGTTATTCCGATAATACAGCAAGGGATATATTATTTTCTATGAAGAAAAAGAAAGCAGCAGAAATTATAGCAGAGCTAAAACCAGAAATTGCCAGCAGAATAGTAAGTGTACAATGAATTTAAATCCTTTATTCTTTAATAAAATAACCGGCGAACCGGAACAGCTTTTTATCGGGCAGCAGAAGAATGGTTCTGAACCCCATCTTTTTTCCGATATAATAAAAGTGACGGAGGAAGAATTAAAGGATGATAATCTCAAAAATGTAGGTCTTCAGTTTGATAAAATATTAGCTAACCTAAACGAAATTGATATTGACACATCTGTAGATGATGCCGTTATAGAAAAACTTAAATTTCTATTCAATAATCCTGAATTAAAAGATTTTAAGATTGACGATGATTTATACAATTTAGAAAATGCGAAGATTTCAAATAGCAGCATAATATTTGATCGGCAAAGCTTGGAGTTAGTTCTTAAAAAAATTAAATCGATTTATAAAGATCAAGTTGACTCTACAAATAAAGATAAAGCCGATTTCGAAGGGCTTCAATCAAAACCGGAAGTTGATGCTGAAAAAGATTTTGTTTTTGAGAATACATTAAATACCGATGTTGTTCTGAATGCCTTGATAAATCATGAATCGATTAAGTTTACATTCAAATCCGATGACAATAAGATCACTTTTCTAATATCTGAACTAAAAAATCTGGGTAAGGAATTAAATGTTGATATAACTAATCTTAACGTTGAATCACCTGGAACCGATGAAGTTATACCAAGTACGGAAGATCGCACAGCACAAATAATTTTTAATACCGCCGAAATAGAGCATCCGCAGCAAGTAAATATAAATGAGGAGAAAACCGGGCAGTCTAAACAAGTAGGAGAATTGTCAAGCAGTGAATCTACTTTGACTAATGACACGAAGATTTTCCATGTCGAAATAAATTACTCGGAGAGCAGTGGAAAGCAAAAAGAACCTATCACTGTAAGTTCACCATTCCGCTTGGATGAAAATACTTCAGAGCAAATTGAAAAATTTTTAAGTAATTACTCTTCGAACAGAAACATAATAAAAAACAATAATAGCTTGGAAAACAGCAACCCGGTTTATGTTGGAGACGAAACAGTTGATGATACAAAATTATCTTCTGAAGAATCATCTATAAATGAACATAAAAAGGCTGGCAAGATATTTTATATAAACAGTGATGCTGAACCTAAATCAACGGGCTTAATGAATGGTAATGTTGAATTGAACAGTGAAAATGTTATGGATACGGAGAGTCCGGGCAAAGTTTCAATGCTGGACAAAGAAGGTAGTATTACAACCGGTAAAAATCAGAATGCAGAAAGTGATACCATAATTACTCACCGGCAAGATTTTTCTGAAACTAAATCAAAGGGAGAATCAACGCCGGATAAATCTAAAGTAAATGCTAATACGCTGCACGATCTGGAGCTAGAGAAACCAGTTCTTAATAGGCAGAACACTTATCAAGAAAAAACAATTATACAACAAGAAATCCGCAATTGGGAAAAGACAGATAACGCTATAAATAAAACCGATATTGAGAATAAACCAGCTATTAATGAAACACCAAGATTCAATGATAATGCTGCTCAGCAGATTGCAGCGCAGACTTCGCTAAAAGAATTTATCGCAAAGGATAAAATTAATTTTAATACGAAATCAGAAAGTTCTTCCGGTATAAAGAATAAAGAGAAAAAAGGAAGGAAAATAGATGTTGAAGAAACCGTTAAGAATTTAAACCGGGAATCGGAAGAAACAAAAATTAAAATTATTAGTGAAGAGAGTATTAATAAAAAATCAAAAGACGATATTGATAACAATTCCTCAAAATTAATTGACAAAACAAAAGCTGTTGTAAAAGAATCGATTACTCATGAAAAAGAATTAGGCGATCATTCATCAAATACAAATGAAATTCAAAGTGCAGAATCAAAAATTAAAGTTAGTACCTTAAAGGAATCACTAAAAACTGTAAATAATGAAAGTTCGTTTAATAATGAATTAAAATCCTTTTCAGCAACAGCGGTTAAAACAAAAATTATCGGTGATGTTTCATCGTTCAATGATAATATTAAAATTATTAGTGCAAACGAAGTTGTAACCGAGATAACCAAATATTTACAAACAAACGAAAAACAAAGTATCACTTTCCAGTTATCACCGGAAAATTTAGGCAAGATAAAATTGATGGTCGATATGGTTGACAGCCAGCTACATGCAAATATAGAAGTTGAGAATGAGCAAGTAAGACAAATTGTACAAACTAACCTTGATCAGCTAAAAAACAATTTGCAATCTTCCGGTATCCAGTTAGCGAATGTAAATGTTAGTCTTGGTAATTACGAACAGCGTTCTGCTAGAAATCAGGCTGCAAGAAAAAAGAATTTTGTAAACGATAATGACTTACAAATTGAAAAGGATGCTAATTCACCAAAGAAAAAATTAGGTTACAATACATACGAGTTTTTAGCATAAAGGAAATCAAAAATGGTAGATCAAGTAAGTAGTACAACGTCATCGAGCCAGGTTAGTTCTAGTAATAGCACGCTGGAAAAAGATGATTTTTTAAAGTTGATGATTGCACAACTAAAAAATCAGGACCCGTTGAATCCTTTGGATGGCACGGACTACGCTTCGCAATTAGCCGAGTTCAGTTCGCTCGAGCAGTTAACTAATTTAAATTCTTATATGCAGCAGAGTATCGATACTAATTATTTGCTTACGCAGTCGATCAACAATACATTAATGGCAAATTTGATCGGTAAAGAAGTAAAGATTGATGGGGAATCATTGTCGGTTGTTGGCCAAGATAATATTGATATCGGCTACAATCTGCCAACACAAGCTAAATCTGTAAATATTAAAATTATTGATAGCAACGGAACCGTTGTTAAAACAATTGAAGGTTCGGTAGAAGCCGGTAACAATAAAGTTTCCTGGGATCTATACGATAATAATGGTACAAAAGTTAATAATGGCGACTATACAATTGAAGTTGAAGCATACAATATGAGCGGTGAGGAAATGACAATCTCATCATATAAAATTGGTATAATTGGCGGTATCAGGTATACAGATGAAGGAACAATGCTTGTGATAGATGGTGCAGAGTATTCAATTTCTGATATAATAGAAGTTCTTAATTCATCAAACAACGGAGGTAACTAATGGCAGAGATTAACGGAATCACTGTCCCGTTTATTCCGATTGTTGGTAATAGCGAAGTTGTAAGAAAGCAGAGCGACCCGGTTTCATCTTCTTTTAATTCAATCTTTAATGAAGAACTTGAGAAAGTAAAATTCTCTAATCATGCTTTGAAAAGATTGGAATCAAGAAATATTCAGCTTAGTGAAATTGATTTGGAAAAAATCCAGAATGCAGTTGATAAAGCCGAATCAAAAGGTGCTAAGGATTCTCTTGTGATGATGGATAACACTGCTTTCATAATTAACATTCCAAACAAAACTGTAGTAACAGCAATGGAGGTTTCCGGTACAGATGAAAATGTTTTTACCAACATCGATAGTGTAGTTTTTGCAAATTAATTAGTTAAACAATAATCTATAATGGGGCGGGACCTACCAAGGACGCTCCCGATTCGGCTGACCGACTGAAGCCGGATCATACCAAGGAGGTAACAAATGGCACTTTTAACTTCTCTTTTTGCCGGCGTATCAGGTTTACGCAATCACCAATCAATGATGGATGTTATTGGAAACAATATCTCTAATGTTAACACAATCGGTTTCAAAGGTTCACGCGTAACGTTCAGCGATACTTTTAATCAATTTGTTAAAGCCGGTACAAATCCTACTGAAACTACCGGTGGTACAAACTCATTTCAAGTTGGTCTGGGTATGAAAATAAATTCCATCGATAGAAACTGGAATCAAGGAACGTTTGAAAGAACCGGTATTACAACCGATCTCGGTTTACAAGGTTCCGGTATGTTTGTATTAAAAAGTGACGGGCAGAAATTCTTTTCGAGAGCCGGCGCTTTTATTTTTGATGCTGATGGAAAATTAGTAAGTCCGCAAAACGGTGCAGTAGTTCAAGGTAAAGTTGCAAACAACGATGGCGTAATTCCTCCAGGGAACAATCTTGAAGACATCGTGATAGATACAAATTTAAAATTGCCGGCAGTATCAACCACAAATATTAGTTGGGGCGGCAATTTAAAAAGTGACTCCGAATTGACAAGAACTCAAGAAGTGATTCAAAGAGGAAATATTAATTCATCTGCATTAGCAATTGGCGATTCAACTACGGCAACAACAGCAACAGTTTATAATGAATACGGCGATGCATATTCGTTTGAAGTTGTTTATGAAAAAACAGCAGACAATGTTTATGATCTTAACTGGCGTTTGTTGGATTCAGACGGCGCCGAAGTAACAACCGGGACAATTCCCGACTTAACATTTGAAGATGACGGTTCCGGTACATGGGTTCTTGATGCCACTTCATTAGCATTGTTCGATGATGTAAATAATCGTGTTAATGTTCCTAATTCAAATATCGATTTTTTATTTGATGCAACAACTGCTACACAAAATTCAAGCACACAAACATTAAGTATTTCAGCAGATAATAACCGGATTCCTAATGTTGTAAGCGGTTCTGTTACAGTATTCGATTCTTTAGGCACAGCTCACCAGGTTACATTAAAGTTCACAAAGATTGCCGATAACCTTTGGACATGGACTACATCCGTGCCGGGACAAAGTACTATAGACGGGCAGCCGGCATCAACAAATGGTACAATTCTATTTAATGCTGATGGTACCATAGACCGGGCAAATGTATCCCCAAACAATCCGCAGTTAACATTTGTACCCAAAGGTGGTGCAAACACAGCCGTAATTGATCTTGATTTTGGTGAGGGTTTTTCAGGTGTAACTCAAACATCGTCTAGTTCGGTAGTAAGTGCTCTTACACAAGATGGTTCTCCATCTGCTTCTTTATCAAATTTGAATATCGATCAATATGGGAACATTGTCGGTATATTCTCAAATGGAAGTTCAAGAAACTTAGCACAGATAATGGTTGCAACATTCAACAACTTGAACGGCTTGATCAGTGTTGGTGATAATATGTATTCTGCTTATGCAAACAGCGGCGAACCGAGAATCGGAAGCCTGGGTGAAGAGAGCGGTACAACAGTTCAATCAGGTGCACTGGAACAATCCAACGTTGATCTTTCGGAAGAGTTTACTCGAATGATTGTTTCGCAGAGAGGATTCCAGGCAAATGCAAGAGTAATAACAACAGCAGATAATCTCCTTCAAGAAATAACCAATCTTATTAGATAGTAGATGATAAACTCCCGGGTCTCCTTCACAAATACGAGAAGGGGATTCGGGATTATATTTTCTTTTCCAACACCCAGTATTAATACCCACAAGTGAATAATATTAGCCATTTAATCGGCTTGTTTACCGGACACAATTTGTATTTAGCTCATTTTTTAAATGGCACCATAATTGAAAAAATAATACCAATATGGAAACAACAAAAGAAGAAAATATCGTTCCCAAACCGGAAGAGAAACCGGAAGAAGCACCGGTTAAGAAAGGTTTTAATATCAAAATTTTATTATTTGGTCTGCCATTGTTTGTTGTTCAACTTGCAGCGGTTTATTTTATAACAGCAAACATACTGCTTCCTAAAATACAGACACATTCAACTTCCGTACAATCTGATTCGGTTAACACCGATCAAGCTCAAACTAAAAAAGACAGCGTAAAAAATATTGAACTCGGAAAGTTCGTTTATGTAGTAGATGACCTGATCATTAATCCGGCCGGCACAGATGGAAAACGGCTGCTGCTTTCATCAATCGGCTTTGATCTTGCCGATGAAAAATTTCAACAAGAATTAAAATCAAAAGAAGTGCTTGTTAAAGATGCAATTATCTCGGTGATGGGCAGTAAAAACATGACACAGCTTGGAAATTCTTTATACCGCGATACGTTGAGAATTCAAATTACGGACAGAATTAAAAAACTAATTCCGAATGTTGAAATCGGGAATGTCTATTTCAGTAAATACATTTTACAATAACAATGGCAGAAATACTATCACAACAAGAAATTGATGCACTGCTGAATAATATTAAAAGCGGCAACGAGCAGAAAGCAGAAATAAGCAGCGAAAAGGAAGTCGTCCTTTTTGATTTCCGCTTACCGAATAGGATTTCAAAAAACCAGCTCCGTGTTATAAGAAATATCTGCGAAAATTTTGCCGAAAGTTTTTCCCAATTCCTTGTTACAAAACTTCAAACTGCTGTTAGTATTAATGTAGCTTCTGTCGATCAGATTTATTATTCGGAATACGTTCTCTCCGTTTCCAACCCGGCTTGCTTATATACGTTTGATATTAAAGATACGGATGTTAAAGGTGTGCTGGAGATAAATACAGATTTAGCATTTCTGTTTGTTGATAAACTTCTTGGCGGCAACGGTGTCGGTCAGAAACAAATAAAAGTGATTACTCCTATCGAACAAAAGGTTGTTCGGGTTGTTGTTGATAGAATAATGTTTGATTTAAAGAAAGCATGGCAGATGATCGATAACCTGGAATTCGTTGTAGAGAGATTTGAACAAGATATTGATTTTGCACAGATAACATCGCAGAGTGAATCTGTTTTATTGATTTCGTTTGAACTGCTTGTTGGGGATCAATCATATTTAATCAACATCTGCTTTGCCACGTTTGCGTTTGATAATATACTTGCAAAAATGACGACACAGAAATTGTCGTCTATAAGAGCCACAAAATATTACGGTGTAACTTCACGGGAAGTAATTACAAATCATTTGACAAAGACATCGATCCCTATCCAGGTTGAATTCGGTACGGCAGAACTTTCAATTAAGGAATTACTCGAATTGGAAAAAGGGGATGTAATTCGTTTGAATACTAAAATAGACGACGATCATAAAATAAAAACATTGGATAGAATACTCTTTACCGGCAGATCGGGTGTTTCAAATAATCATAAAGCAATAAAAATTATTAATAAAATTTTTGAAGAAAAAAAATCTCTCTGAGGAATTTATGAGCGATCAAAATACAAATGATCAAGTAATTGATAACCTGAATGATCAAAATGAAAACTTAACCGGCTCGCTTGCACAGTTTGATGAGTTTGATAGTTCTACTAAAACATCAGGCGGTGCTAACGATAAACTAAGTTTTCTTAAAGATCTGCATATGAATATTTACATTGAATTAGGCAGAACGCAGATGCAGATAAAAGATATTCTGGAACTTGAACGTGGTTATGTAATTGAGTTGGATAAACTTGCCAGCGAACCGGTTGATGTTTTTGTTAATAATAAAAAGATTGCCGAAGGGGAAGTAGTTGTTATTGATAAGCATTTCGGTATCAGGATTACGAGTTTGGTTGACCCGGCACAAAGAATTAAGGACCTCTATTAATGTCTTTTCTCGATATCATAAAAACAATTGTACCGCTCGTACTAATTCTTGGACTTTTGTTCTTTGCATTAGTTATGGTAAGACGGTATTCGTTCTCGCTTAACGGAAAGAAAGCGAAACTATTAAAAATAGAAGTACTAAACAATCATCTCATTTTACCTAAAAAATATTTGTCTGTTGTGCGTGTCCAGGATAAGTTATTCCTTCTTGGCATAAGCGAAGGCAATATTACCTTGTTGAAAGAGTATGAATACGATCAATCAATGGAAAGCGAACAGACACATAATGATTTTAAACAGACATTCAAAGACATGTTGAAGCAGAACATAGGAATGAGATGAAAAAGTGTGTCTGGATAGCGGTAATAATTTTTTTTATTTCAGGGTTGCCGGTAAACTCCCTTGCACAGCAGAATACAACAATTCCATTTCCTAAAATTGATCTCCAGGTAGGTACCGCAACCGATGGAAACGATGTTTCCACAACACTACAAATTTTACTTTTGATGACGGTTCTTTCACTTGCACCTTCAATCGTCATAATGACTACGGCATATTTGAGAATCATAATTGTTTTCCATTTTTTGAAGAGTGCGCTGGGCACACAGCAAATGCCGCCTTCCCAATTGCTTGCCGGTATAGCATTGTTTGTTACTTTTTTCATTATGGCTCCTACCTGGAATAAAGTTAATGATGAAGCACTAAAACCATTGATGGATAATAAAATTAAAGTAAACGAAGCTTACGATAAGGGGATCGAGCCGATACGTGAATTCATGTTCAAAAATACAAGGGATGAAGACCTGGAATTATTTCTCGGACTTTCAAATTTAACGAGACCAAAAAATCGTACAGATGTACCAACTTATATTTTGATTCCATCGTTTGTGCTAAGCGAATTAAGAGCCGGGTTCATAATCGGTTTTTTCATGTTCATCCCTTTTATAATGGTTGATATGATTGTCTCAAGTATTTTAATGTCTATGGGTATGATGATGATGCCGCCGATGATGATATCACTTCCATTCAAAATATTACTTTTCATTTTAGTAGACGGGTGGAACTTAATAATTGGATCATTGGTAAGGAGTTTTAATTAATGACCGAAGAACTTATCGTTGAGATTTTGAAGGATGCTTTTTACACAGTCTTTATCATCCTCCTACCGGTATTGGGAGTATCGTTAATCGTTGGAATTTTTATCTCAATATTCCAGGCGGCTACTTCGATACAAGAAATGACACTCACATTCGTACCGAAACTAATTGCAACTGCACTGGTGATAATAATTCTTCTACCCTGGATTATAGATAAGCTTGTTGCGTTAACAACAAAAATGTTTACAATGTTTTTAACAGTGATAAAATGACCGAGATATTAATTAAAGATTTTGTAATAGGGCTGCTGATTTTCATCCGCATAATTTCAATGCTGGTTTCAGCACCGATATTTGGTCATAAGGCAATTCCGCCCCTCATTAAAGTTGGGTTATCGATTGTCATTACCTATATAATTTTTTTAACGATAGACAAAAGCAATATCTCTATCGAAATAAATTTAATTGCTTTGGCAGTCTATGCAGTTAAAGAAATAATAACCGGTCTTGCTATGGGTTACATTTTAAATTTTGTTTTCTGGGGAGTTTCGTATGCCGGCAGCTTAATTGGTTTTGATATGGGTTTGATGTTTGCAGAAGTACTTAATCCTTTTGAGGATATGCAGAATAATGTAGTTGGAGAAATTCTTTTTTTTGCTTCGGTGATGATCTTCATTTTAATTAATGGCCACCATTACATAATCACCGGACTTGTTGCGTCTTTCAATGTAATACCATTAGCTAAATACACAATCAATGAATCGGTACTGCAACTTTTCACAAAATATTCATTTGTGGTGTTTACAATTGCAATAAAAATCGCATCACCTATTCTCGTATCATTTTTTTTAATTCATCTTGCCGAAGGAATAATTGCAAGGGTTATACCCAACATCCAGATATTTTATGTTTCGCAGCCGCTTAAAATCGGGCTAGGTGTTGCTATGATCACCGCATTAATCCCGTTCTATGTTTATGCTATTAAAAATCTTCTTCAAGGTTATGAATACCAGTTACTACAATTGATAAAAGGAATGAGTGTATAGATGGCAGAATTCGATGGACAGGAAAAGACCGAGGATCCTACTAGTAAGAAGTTAAACGATGCCCGGGAGAAAGGTCAGGTTGCCAAGAGTATGGAAATAAACTCCCTGGCAGTTTTTGGTATCGGCTTGATTTTAATTTATATCACCAAAAGTTTCATCGGCGAAAAATTAGCGGACTTCACAATAGATATTTTTAAATCTTCAATCAATCTGGAAATAACAAAAACTGTTCTACAGACTTATGCAATTAAATGGGTCCTATTCTTTTTCACAATTATGCTGCCGGTACTATTCGGAATTACAATTGTAGCATTCATAAGCAATGTTGCACAAATAGGTTTTAGGTTTACGCCGAAAGCATTGTCGCTAAAGCTGTCACGTTTTAACCCGGTAAGCGGATTTAAGAGAATCTTTTTCTCTTCACACTCTTTTCTTGAGTTAACGAAATCTTTAGTGAAACTGTTGATAATCAGTTTGTTTACATACTTCATCATATCAAAATTAATCGAAGATACAACCAACCTGATCGATTTGAGCATTGAAGAAACAGTAACGTTCATGCTGGAATCTGCCTTCACTCTGATCTGGAAAATAGTTTTGTTCTTCACACTTATTGCAGCGGTTGATTTCATCTACCAGAAATATAAATTCAAAAAAGATATGATGATGACAAAGGAAGAAGTAAAGGAAGAATTAAAACAAACCGATGGTGATCCGCAGATTAAATCAAGAATAAGAAAGCAGATGATGATTGCAGCCAGAAGTAGAATGATGAAAGATATTCCTACTGCGGATGTAGTTATAACAAATCCCACCCACGTAGCTGTTGCTTTGAAGTACGATATGAATAAAGATGCCGCTCCTAAAGTTGTTGCTAAAGGTTTGGATGAACTTGCCCAAAGAATTAAAAAAATTGCTACGGATAATAATGTTTCCCTTTATGAAGATGTTGAACTTGCAAGAGCACTTTATAAATCTTGTGAAGTCGGAGATTTTATCCCGGCTAAGTTGTTTAAAGCAGTCGCCCAAATACTTGCATATATCATTCAACTGAAAAAATTGAAAAAACAGAAAAGTATAATCTGATATGAAATTGTTCGGTAAAAATAGCGATATCCTTCTAGCATTTGGTTTGATACTAATGCTGGGCCTGATGCTTATTCCATTACCGGCCGGTCTGCTCGATTTCTTATTGTCATTAAATATCACACTTGCTGTGTTAGTTTTGATCGTTTCATTATATATACAATCTCCGCTTGATATCTCGGTGTTTCCAGGTTTATTGCTTGTAACTACTTTGTATAGATTAGGACTTAATATCAGTTCGACGAGATTGATTTTAATAGATGGTTATGCCGGGCAAGTGATTGAATCATTCGGTTCGTTTGTTGTAGGTGGAAATTATGTAGTTGGATTTATAATCTTCATCATACTGGTAGTAATACAATTCATAGTAATTATAAAGGGTTCGAGCAGAATTTCGGAAGTTGCAGCCCGATTTACACTCGATGCAATGCCGGGTAAACAGATGGCAATCGATGCCGATCTTAACACCGGGTTAATATCAGAAAGTGATGCACGTAAAAGACGCGATACAATTGCACGCGAAGCGGAATTTTACGGTGCTATGGATGGCGCAAGTAAATTTGTTAAAGGTGATGCAATCGCCGGTTTGATTATTAATACGATTAATATTATTGGTGGTTTTATTATTGGCGTTGCACAAAGAGGATTAAGTTTTACTGATGCTCTGCAGACTTATACAATACTTACTATAGGTGATGGTCTTGTATCGCAGATTCCGGCATTGATAATTGCAACTGCAGCCGGTTTAGTCGTAACAAGAAGTGCGTCTGGTACCGCACTCGATTACCAGATGAAAACGCAGTTGTTTTCTAATCCGCGTGTTCTTGGTACAGTATCGGCGGCAATTTTTATGTTTGCATTAATTCCAGGCATGCCCACAATTCCATTTATAATTTTATCAAGTGTTCTTGGTGTTTCTTCATATGCTTCCAATAAAAGTAAAGTAAAAGATGCTGTACCAACCCAGGGCGAAAGTGAAGCCGCTACCGCTGCGCCGGTAGAAGAAAAAGTTGAACAATATTTACAAGTTGATCCGATTGAAATAGAAATTGGCTACGGCTTGATTAGTCTGGTAGATGAAAAACAAGGAGGAAATTTATTTCAGAAAATTTCTTCTACGCGAAAAATGATTGCATTAGAATACGGTGTTTTAATTCCCCCGGTTAGAGTACGTGATAATTTGCAGTTAGCACCAAACGAATATATAATCAAAATTAAGGGAAATATTACAAGCAGCTACGAAATTTATCCAGACCGATATCTAGCAATGAATCCCGGTTCTGTTGAAGACCAGGTAACCGGGATACCAACAACCGATCCGGCATTTGGAATGCAAAGTTTCTGGGTCATCTCCGAGGAAAAAGAAAAAGCTGAAATGCTTGGTTATACTGTTGTTGATTCTATCTCTGTACTTGCAACACATTTGCAAGAATCACTAAAGAAAAATTTTGATAAAATTTTATCCCGTCAAGAAGTAAAACAACTATTGGAAAATCTTAAAAAAGAATACCCGGCTGTTGTTGAAGATGTTAACCCGGATGTTCTGAACCTTGGAATTATTCAAAAAGTTCTACAGAATCTTTTAAGAGAAAATATTCCAATCAAAGATTTTGTGCGGATACTTGAAGCATTGATAGACTATTCGAAAACGACAAAGAATGTTGATGTTCTTACGGAATATGTAAGACACGGCATTGGTGATACTATTGCGCACATATACAAGGATTCAAATGGTATAATTCATGCAGTTTCATTAAGTGAAAATTTGGAAACAATAATTACCAAATCCTTGCAATCTCAAAAAGATAGTGTTGTAACACTTGGTTTAAGTCCGCGTGTATTAAGAGAACTCAACGGAAGCATGCAAGGTGCTCTGGAAAAGTTCGGAAAGCTTGGCTATCCACCAATATTAATTACTTCGGCTGCAATCCGCCCTTATTTCTATCGATTGGTAAATTCCAGCTTCCCTGATTTAGCACTCTTATCTTTCAGCGAGCTGCCGGCAAATGTTGAAATTGAATTTTTAGGCAAGTTAGAGGTTGATCATGCAGATTAAAAAGTTTTTAGCACCTACACTAAAAGAAGCAACCGAGCAAATGAAATTAGAACTTGGCGGCGAAGCAATCATACTGGGCACAAGGGTAATCGAGGGTGACAGAAGATTCAACACAAAAAAAATGTTTGAGATAACTGCCGGTATAGACAAGAACACCGGCAAAAAATCCGGCTTATCAGATCAAGTAAATAAATTACAAACAAAAACAAGTTTGGAAATCGAATTAGAGAAACTTCATAAAAAAGTTTATTCGGAAAAGGAAGCAGCCAAAAAAGAAAATGCCCAAAAATTTGTTTTAGAAAAATCATCGGAGCCGGTTAAACTTTTAAGTACCGAGATAAAAGAATTATCCGATCTATTGATACAGCACGAAGTACAGAAGAATATTGTAAGTGAATTGATTTCCCAGCTTCAGAATTACGATGGGATGATTGACGATTCGAAAATAGAAAGTTATTTATTATCCGGGATTGCATCGTTGATCCCAACAAAAGAATTTAATGTTAAGAAAAATAAAACCACAAAGGTTGCGCTAATTGGACCAACGGGGGTAGGTAAAACAACTTGTATTGCCAAACTTGCCATTATTTCAAAGATAATTCACAAACTGAAGGTAGGATTAATTTCGATAGATACTTACCGGCTCGGTGCTATCGATCAGTTAAGAATTTTTTCCGAGATCAGTGATATTGAAATGGCTGTGGCATACGAACCTGACGATATGCCGAAGCTTATTAAAAAGTTTAAGGATAAAGATCTTGTTTTTATTGATACAATCGGACGGAGCCAGCGCAATCTTGATAATCTTTCGAACATTAAAGCATATCTTGATCAAGCAGAAATTGACGACACTGTTTTGGTTTTAAGTGCTACAACTTCAACAAAGACGCTTTTTGATGTAGCTCAAAAATTCAAAGTTATAGATTATAGTTCTGTAATATTTACAAAGACAGATGAAGCTGTTTCGTATGGTAACATTTTAAATCTTGTTTATAATAACAATGTACCGGTAATGTTTTTAACCAACGGACAAGTAATACCTGACGATATAATCTCAGTGAATTCCGAACTGATAGCAAACCTGATATTAACCGGGAAGTTATACTAATGAATGAACAAGTATCGAGATTGATTGAGTTAAGGCGGCTTGAGGATAGAACGAGGGTGATTCCGAATACTAAAACAATTTCTGTTGTTTCAGGCAAAGGAGGTACGGGGAAAAGTTTTTTCTCCCTTAACTTTGCTTACCAGCTTTCTCGCCTCAACAAAAAAGTTTTGCTGGTTGATCTGGACTTCAATTTCTCAAATCTGCATCTTCTTATAAATCATGCATCCCAGTTCACATTATCTGATTTCTTTTTGCAGAAAAAAATTTTACGGGAATTGATTTACAGATATGCTGATAACCTACACATAATATTTGGCGATTCGGGTGCGGCAGATTATCCTAAAATTAGCCGTGATATTTTAGAATACTTTTTTATACAGCTAAACAAAATTACTCCGCAATACGATTATGTTATATTTGATAGTGCAGCCGGCGGTGATGATATCACACTTTATCAAGTAAACAAAACCGATTACAATATAATTGTTGCATCACCGGAACCAACAGCGGTTATGGATGCTTATGTTATGTTCAAGTTGATTGTAGAAGCAACAGATAATTCGAAAAACTTCATTGTAATAAATAAATCCGACAATAAAGAAGAAAGCGATCTTGCATACCAGAACTTAAGTACTGCTGTGCGTCATTTTCTAAGATCCGATTTAACATTGCTGGGTGTAATAGGATTTGACCGCTCGGTTTACAGATCAATTGTTGAGCAAGAATTATTAATGAAAGCATACCCAAACTCGATGGCAGCACTTGAGATTAGCGAGCTTGCACGCCGGTTTTTGAAAATCACTCAGGTGGCTAATAATAACCAATCATTAAGAACAACCTACTTTTAATTCATCGAAAATTAATCTAAATCAAAACTTTTTTTTGGGTTGGCAATTTTATTGTGTGGTACAGCGTTTGCAAATATATACTCAAAAAAAGGAGATATGATGAATAAAATAATTCTTCAATTTGGTCTTCTCGTATTCTTCTTCTCGGTAATTTACTTTACTCAAAGAAACATCGGCTTCGAAAAAATTTTACTTAACTCTTTTGTGATATTCATAATTCTTACTGTTCTTCTTAGTCTTATCGCAATTGGATTAATCAAGTCAATTAATAAAAATTCATTTGAAAAATTAAACAGCTATTCAAACGACTTAGCGGGAAATAATAAGAATGAATAACGAAAATCTTTGGGCTTCATTTAAAACGCATCCTACAGCAGAACTAAAAAAACAGATTATACTTAATTATGTTAATCTTGTTCATTACGTAATACACAAAACAAATTTTAATCAAAATGATCTTTTTGACCGACGGGATTTCTTTCAATTCGGAATTGAAGGACTAAGCGAAGCGATTGACAGGTTCGACCCGGATTACGGAACAAAATTTGAAACTTATGCTATTCAGCGTATCCGCGGTAAAATCTATGACGAGCTCCGTAAATACAGCCCGAAGTATGAAACGGTTTGCGAAGTTGAAGGAACAACTGTTTCGGTTGGATCAAGTGTATCGTTGAACAGCACTGTTATAGAAGATGATGGTATGCAGTTTTATGAAATTGTTTCAGGCGATTATGATGAACCGGATGAAATTTTGGAAAAAGGTGAACTCAAAGAAAAACTTGTCGGGCTTATTAAAATTTTGAATGAGCGCGATCGTACAATTCTAAGTTTATATTATTACGAAGAGCTTAACTACCAGGAAATTGCAAAACTTCTAAACATCACTGTATCAAGAGTATCCCAGCTTCATTCAAAAATAATTAAATCACTAAAGCAGAAATTGGCTCTTTACAATGTTTGATAATACTGCTATCGAAGTTAAAAATAAGATACGCAAACAGCTTTCCGGAATTGGAAACTTACCTGTCATTCCGCATATAGTAACGGAAGTTTCTGCTATGCTTGATGACGATAGAACCAGTGCATCGGATTTATGCAGAGTTATTTCCAAAGACCAGGCGATGGCAACAAAAATTTTAGCAGTTGCCAATTCACCTATGTACGGCTTACCCCGTAGGGTTGCAACCATTGAATTTGCGATTGTTATAATCGGGCTTGACCATATTAAAAGCTTGCTGCTTGCACTCTCGATGATAGAAGCATTCAAAGTAAGAAATACTACCGATTGGAATCATAACAATTACTGGAAGCATTCCTTAATGGTAGGAGCAGCAGCAAAAAAAATAGCAGATGATCTTCACTATCCTAAATCGGGCGAGGTATTTACTGTTGGTTTATTGCACGACCTCGGTTTGGTAGTGATGCAGAAATATTTGAACTATGATTATAAACAGATAGTAGACCTTGTAAAGAAAGACGGTATATCATACCTGAATGCAGAAAAAATTGTGCTGGGATATACTCATTCCGAAATTGCAGAATTGCTTTTAGAACGATGGAATTTTCCGTCTTTTATTAATGAAGCTGTTCTTTATCATCATCGTCCATCCCTTGCAGAAAAAAATCCGGTACTGGCTTCATTAATTCATCTTGTTGATTATATGACTCAAAAATTGGAAGTCGGTTCTTTTACGTGGGATGATAATTATGAGTTTGACGAAAACGTAGTTGATATTCTTGGTTTCGGCAACTATGAATATTTAGAACAATTTATGGAAAGCTACAAACAATTATTTAATTCGCATTTTGAATCACTAAACTAAATATAAACATGTATATAATGTCATTCGACCAGGCACAAAAAAAAGAAAGAACAGAACTGATCTTAAAGAGAGTTACAAATCTTTCCCCGGTTCCCAAAATTCTTTCCGAAGTTCTTGAACTGCTCAAGGATATCAATACTAGTCCGCAATTACTTGCAAAAGCGATTGCTAAGGACCAAAGTATTGTTGTAAAGATTTTAACAATTGCAAACTCTCCTTTTTATGGATTATCAAAACGCGTATCAACAATTGAATACGCTATAATGATACTTGGTTTCAATGAAATTCGGAATATTGTAATGGCACTCTCATTGATGGAATCGCTTAAGAATAAGAGTGACCAATATATGGATCAAAAAGAATTTTGGATTCATGCATATATAACCGCAACTATCGCTAAAAAAATTACAGATGATATGGGATTACGGCTCGGCGGCGATGCTTTTATAGGCGGACTGTTGCATGATCTTGGCATCTCGGTAATTCATCGTTATCTGCATACAGATTTTGTTTCCGTTTATGAAGCTGTGAACAATGGTATGAAATACAGCGAAGCTGAAACATTAACACTTGGTATGGATCATCAAAGCATCGGTTCTGTATTATTGAAAAATTGGAATTTGCCTGAACAGTTTTATGAAATTGTTAAATGTCATCATACGCCAAATTTAGCTTACAATACAAAAGTTATTAGTTCGATTGTTCATTTTGCTGATTATATGACTCAAAGATTAAAGCTCGGAACATTTAGCTGGGATAATGATATGGAATTGAATTATGAAGCTGCCGTTACGCTTCAATTTAAAGATCAGGATGAAATAGATAAGTTTATTGAACTTTACCGGAACCCGGTACAACACCAATTAGAATCATTGAGGTTAATGTTTTGAGGTTAATAAAAGAAAATACGGTTAGATATGAATCGTTTGCAAAGTCTCTTCAATATTTTACTAAAACTCCCGGAGCCGGCGACTTACGTTTAATAAATTTTGAATTTCAACAAAAGAGAAGCGACCAGCTTGAGAAGTTTAATTATTTTACACAAAATCTCTTCAGCTTTCAGAAAAAAGTTACTGAATTACAAACCGCTCTTGATATTCACAACCTTTTCATTCAGTTTGTTAAAAAAATTATAAGTGCTAAGGAAGTAGATCTTTTTTTGTACGATGAATCAAAAACAAATCTTATTGCTGTCAATGGTAATGTATCTGCTTCTCAAAATAACCTTGTTACCAAAGCACACAAAAACGGCATTCTTGATTGGATATTCGAAACCGGCAAACCAACACTCATACCGGAACTGAGCACCTACACAATGAATGGTGCGATGATAAGTCAAACGATTTTCCCGATAGTCTATAACAATAATAAATTAGGACTTCTATCGCTTTTAGGTCCTTCAAATAAAATTTCCGAAGATTCACTTGAAAATCAATCAATACAAATTCTTCTTGGTATCGTAATACCAAAACTAATAACGCTAAAACAAAGAGAGGAGATAAATAAACTTTATGGTGAGGTGCAGTTATATCAATCCAAATTGAATAATGAATCCCGTCTTTATGCTGTCGGTGAATTTGCCGAAGGAATTATTCAGGATATACTTAATTCGCTTCAGGCGATTTTGAGCAGCGTAGATTTTATTGAAAATGAATACAATGTTGATTTCGATATTATTGATCGTATAAAGAACCGCATAGCAAGTATCCGTGAAATGTCTCAAAGACTTGCTAAGTTCAATGAAATAAAATCGCAGCCGGTCAGCTACAACGTACCATGTAATTTGAATTCAACTATAAAAGAAATGATTGGAATTGTTCAATCGACACTCAAAAGTTTGGAATTAGAATGTGAAAACGAACTGGAAGAAGATTTACCGCTCGTACTAAGCAATCCAAAACAGCTAAAACAGATAGTAACAAATATTTTTTCCTTGATTAAAAAGAAAACCAAAAGAGGAAGCGGCTTATTTATTCAAACAAGATCGGTTAATGAAATTATAATTCTATCTTTTTTCATAACTGATTATTGGAAAGACTTAAATTCTCAATCGGACCCGATTGCTAACCTGACTGTAAGAATTATAAAGGAATTGATGAAGAAGAACGAAGGCACTGCCGAGTTCGATTCCTTACCGATGAAAGGAACAACAATTCATTTATTATTTCCACTGAAAAGGAAACTTAACGGATGAAAAAAATTCTTATAAATATTTTGTTGATTACATTTTATATCTCAGGGTATGCACAAGTAAATGTAGATAGTGCTCTGAGCGAAGGCAGATATATTCACCCGGATTCAATAAAAATTAGCGATATAGTTAAGCAGCAAGTAGAAGAAGCTAAACTTAAAGCACAGCAAAAGGAAGAAGGTTATCAAAAATCTGAACAGTACCAAGCCCGTATTATCCCCGTTAATATTACTGTTCCTAAAAAAATCCTAAGAAAAAATTCATTCGATTTTCTCGGTTCTATTTCAATAGAAGTTAAAATATTTATTCTAATTTCGTTTTTATTGATACTATTGGTTTTAACGCGAAGATTTTTTATCAATTTAAAAAAGAAAGTAAAGAATGAGCTTAAGAAAAAAATTGCGTTTATAAGGGAAGAGAATGTAGTTGTTAAAAAGGATAGGAAAAAAATCAGGATCCGGAAATTGATAGCAAGAGATAAAAAGTTAGTTCATATGACAGAAAAGAATATGACCCGCAAAGCGAAAGAACTTGAAATTTCAAAAGGTGAGTTAATGCTTGCTGCGCGGTTAAAATTTCTTGAATATGGAAAAATGTAAAGGCGGAGGACCAGGTGATAAAGGGTATTTACACTGTTGCACGCAGTTTAGAACATAGAACAAAAAATATTGATGTAGTTGCGAATAATTTAGCCAACATCAACACGACCGGTTACAAAAGGGAAGTTCCCTTTTCCGAGTATATAGATGGGTTCGGTGAATCGTACATAAAAAAAATATCGAGCCAGCAGCAAGGTGAAACAATATTAACTTCCAATCCGCTTGATATGGCAATTTACGGTGAAGGTTTCTTTGCGGTTAAAGGTGACGATGGTAATGTGGAATTGACAAGAGACGGGCGATTCAGAATTTCTGACGAAGGATACTTAACTGATGCAAACGGAAAAAAAGTGCTCGGGCAGAACGGAACAATAAACCTTGAAGAAATTCTTCAACAGAAAGATTCGATATTTCTTGTTTCGAGTGCCGGTGAAATTAAAATTGGTGATCAGCTTGTTGATGCATTATTGATTGTGAAGGTTGACAATCCAGAAGAGCTTGTCCGCAGCGGCGGATCAAATTTTATAACCAACGATGAAAACTTTGCTAATGCATTAGCAGATGAATTTAAAATTTCCCAAGGATACCTTGAACAATCAAATACAAATCCGATCCTTGAAATGGAATCGATGATACAATTGAATAAAACTTATGAGACATCGCAGAAGATAATTAACTCGCTCGATCAATCATTGGATCTTGCAAATCAAATTGGAAAGGTTTAATAAGAGGTAACGAATGCCAACAAGAGCACTAAGAACAGCCGCTTCGGGCATGTACGCACAGCAGATTAACATCGAAGTAATTTCAAACAACATTGCCAACATCAATACAACCGGGTTTAAAAAGAACAAAGCGGAATTCCAGGATTTAATGTACCAGGAAGTAAATATCAATCCGCTTTCAACTTCAACACCGGGCATCTATGAGAATTCAACAAACAAAATCCAGGTAGGCAACGGTGTAAAGCCGGGTTCAACGCAAAAGATTTTTAAGCAAGGTGATATTACAGCAACTAATAACCAGTTCGATCTTGCAATACAAGGCGAAGGATTTTTTCAAGTTAGGAAAAGTGACGGCACGCTTGCCTATACGCGCGATGGTTCATTCAAAGTAAACGCGGATGGCAAACTTTCTACCGCCAGCGGTTTTATTGTTGATCCAGATATTACTCTCAATACCGATGTTGTTGGTATTTCTGTTGGAAAGGATGGTGCGGTTGAAGCTGTTCAAACGGATGGCAACAGAGTTACGCTTGGTAATATTGAACTTGCAAGATTCATGAATAATGGCGGCTTGCTTGCACTCGGCGATAATCTTTATGCTGAAACTACATCATCGGGACAGCCGATCCTCGGTACACCGGGCAGCGAGGGTTTTGGAGAAATAAACCAGGGATTTTTAGAATCTTCCAATGTTGATATTGTGGAAGAAATGATATCGATGATTGCCGCTCAAAGAGCATATGAAATAAATTCCAAAACTGTTAAGACTGTTGAAGAAATGATGACAATGGCTAATAACCTAAAACGCGGATAAACAAGTGGCGGTTATTTTATTAATAATTAATTTTTTATTCGGCTCAAATCAATTCAATGAGCAGCTTAAAAAACATCTTGATGATCTCTTCAGAGACTATGAACTGTATGAATACGAAATTGCTGAGACCGCTGTTAATTACTCGCGGATGGAGATCGACCTTACAAGAGAAACCAGGGTGAACAAAAATTACTGCCTGGTACCGGTTATTCTTTATGATAGAAATAAAAGATCAAGCCAATCATTTATTTCTCTTAAAGTGAAATTGTACAAAAAAGTTTTAACAGCAAATCAAAAAATTCATAGAGGAGAAATTCTATCATCAGCTTATTTCAATGAATCTATGAAAGAAGTGACATCGATTAAAGGAACACCTTTGAATCAGTTATACGAAACATCACAATTAAAAAGCAGAGTTGATATAAGAGAAAACTCAGTATTAGTAAAAGAGATGACGGAATCATTGCCGGATATTAATATCAATGAGCGGCTGATACTTCATACCGGTCAGAATGGAGTTGATATTACAACAGACGTCACAGCACGTGAAAACGGGAATATCGGTGATGTTATACGTGTAGTAACAGATCAGAAAAAAATTTTCAAAGCAAAAGTTTTTGATAAATATAACGCAACACTAATCGAGTAGTGAAATGAAAAGATTTATCATGATAATATTTCTTTGTGCAGTTAGTTTAATGTGCGCACAAGATATGAGAAGGAATGCGGCATTCTCATTATTCTCCGATAACAAGGCAAACCAGAGGGGAGACGCAGTAACAATTATTGTCCTTGAATCATCCCAGGCAACAAATAATGCCGAGACATCAGCCGGAAGAAGCAGTGATTTGTCATTTGGATTTTCAGGCGGTGTTGGAGAGAATGCTTTTCCGACTGTGGATGCAAATATCGGCTCGGGTAATTCATTTACCGGTTCAGGATCGACAAAAACTACCGGTGTTGTTAGAACAAAAATTAGTGCAATGGTAGATTCCGTACTTGCGAACGGAAACATGTTAATTAAAGGAAGCCGCAAGATTGTTATCAACGGTGAGGAACAATTAGTTAACATAAAGGGAATTGTTAGACCAAGCGATATAGCGGCGGACAATTCAGTTTTGTCGTACAACATTTCCGATGCAGAAATTTCATTTGAAGGAAGCGGTATCATTGATGATTCCCAGAAACCGGGCTGGCTTACAAAATTTTTCCATTGGATTTTTTAGGTAGTAAAATGAAAACAAAATTATTATCGACATTAGCTGTTCTTCTGATTTTTGTCAATTTGATATCTGCACAAAGAATTAAAGATGTAGCATATCTAAGCGGTCAAAGTTCCGAACAAATTATCGGGTATGGATTAGTTGTTGGGCTTGCCGGTTCTGGTGACAGCTACCGCTCGTCGTTTACAATTCAATCGGTAACAAGTATGCTGAAAAGATTTGGTATAACAGTTCCTCAGAACGATTTGAAAACTAAAAATGTTGCCGCTGTAATTGTAACAGCATCGTTGAATTCCAATCTTAAAGCCGGTGCTGAATTTGATGTTACTGTTTCTTCAATGGGTGATGCAACAAGTCTGCAAGGCGGTACACTGCTGATGACGCCGCTTTCTGGGATCGATGGAAGAGTTTACGGATTTGCACAAGGTGCTATTTCCGTTGGTGGTTATGATATTAGTACACTATCCGGAAATCGTATATCAAGAAATCATGCTTTAGCCGGCAGAGTTCCTCGCGGCGGATCATTAAAAGAGCCAATCAATATTGCTGCAAATGTAAACCAGGAAATTTCTGTATTCTTAAGAGACCCGGATGTTACAACTGCAAATAATATCACTAATGCAATAAACTCAAAAATTGGCGGTGATGCTGCAAAAGCTGTTGATGCGGCTGAGGTAAAAGTTAATATCCCGGCAGACAGACAAAATAATTTGATAGCATTCCTTGCCGATATTGAGAACATAGTGATCCAGGTAGATAATATTGCAAAAGTTGTGCTTAACGAAAGAACCGGTACAATTGTAGCCGGGAGTAATGTAAAAATACAGCCGGTTAGTATTACACACGGAAGTTTAAATATCCAGATTCGGTCTTACCCGATGATTTCGCAGCCGAATGCTTTTTCGAGGGGACAAACAGTTGTATTTAATAACCTTGTACCTTCGGCGTATCAAGATTCAACGAACACAATTGCTATCCAGGGTGCAAGTAATGTTCAGGAAGTTGCAGCTGCATTAAACTCGCTTAAAGTTTCTCCAAGAGATATAATAGCAATCTTTCAAGCTCTTAAGGAAGCCGGGGCGTTGATCGCAGAGTTAGTAATAATATAATATGGAAGAGATTACTTTAAAAACCGGAAGTAACAATAAGCATCTCTCGCAGATGACTGAAATAAAGTCGCGTTACGATGATAAACAAAAAGCAAAGATTGCCGATGCTGCAAATGAATTTGAAAGTTTGATGACTGCTATGATGCTTCAATCGATGAATAAAATGACCGGTGGAATGCTCGGTGACGAAGGATATGGTAACGATGTGTTCGATACAATTTTCGAGCAGCAGATTGCTTCGCAAATTTCCAAAAGCAAAAGTCTGGGGATAGCAGAAGCGATCTATCGAAAAGTTACCGGGGAAGATTTACCTAAGTTTTTAAATAATACTATTAGTATCCCGGTAAATGATTATAAACCTGGTAACAGTAATAATGTTCAGAAAATAGAACCGAGTAAGGAGTCGATTAATAGATTAAAAAAATATGAAGGACTGATTGAAGATGCTTCTAATGAATTTGGTCTGGATAAAAATTTAATAAAATCAGTCATAATGACCGAATCAGCAGCAAACCACAAAGCTGTTTCATCGGCTAAAGCAAAGGGATTAATGCAGTTAATAGATTCAACGGCAGCAGATATGGGTGTGAAAAACTCTTTTGATCCAAAACAAAATATTTATGGCGGAACTAAATATTTAACCCAAATGCTTCGACAATATAATGGTGATTTGAAACTTGCTTTAGCGGCTTACAATGCCGGTCCGCAAAATGTAGAAAAATATAAAGGTATTCCGCCTTTTGATGAAACTCAAAATTACATCACAAAGGTTCTCGGTTATTTGAATCACTTTAATGAGAGCGATATATGAACACAAAAGAATTAGTTCAGTCCTTATCGAATCAAGAAAAGAATTTTGACCGTCTTATTTCGGTTTTACTCCAAAAAAAGGAAGCAATTGTTGCAAACGATTTTGATCTGCTAGATGAAAGAATCAAAAATGAACAGACGATACTGGGAGATATCGATACCGAGGAAAGAAAAAGGAAAAACTTGATTGAATTGTTCGCGAAAAATAATTCAATAGCTTTGAAGAACTTTACCTTTGATGAATTATTTAGCACGGCAAACAATTTGTTCGTATCCGAACAAAATAATATTGAAAAACTGAGAACATCCATTAAAGACAAAGCCGGAAGAATAATTAATATTAATTCACAGCTTACTCTTTTAATTGATGTATCTAGAAATATTGTTAAAGAAAGAATGATGACTTTGCTCGGCAACGGGAAAAGGTCATTGGTAAATAAGAGAATATAAAAATGGGAATAGGCAGATTACTTGACATATCGGTAAGAACCATGGCAACGTACCAGAGAGCTTTGGATGTTGCCTCGCAGAATATTTCCAATGCCGGAAACGCAGATTACACACGGCAGAAAGTACTTCTTTCGACTGAAGAAACGCAAGCCGGTATAGGGATGGGTGTAAAAATTCAGGATGTGCTGAGAATAAAAAACGATCTAATCGATACACAAATTAGAAAGTACCAGTCTTCCATATCCGATGCTGAGAAAAGATCAACATTACTCCAGCAAGTTGAATCTGTTATTGCGGAACCATCCGACAGCGGGTTAGCTGCTTACTTTAATGAATTTTTTAACTCATGGGATCAGTTAACCACAAATCCTAATTCAACTCAATACCGTTCCACAATAATTCAGAAAGCGCAGAGATTGAGTGAGAGATTCCAGGAAGTGTTCGACGGATTTTCAGATGTTCAGGCAACCCTTCAAAAAGAAGCATCGGTAAAAACAGAAGAATTGAATGGTTACTTAAAACAAATAAACGAGTTGAATCAAAAAATTTATGAATCCGAGGCAAGGGGAATTAAAGCAAGCGAATTAAAAGATAAACGTGATGTGTTGATAGATGAATTGAGCAAGCTTGTTAATGTTACTGTTCAAATGAATGAATACGGAGCCGCTATTGTTAATGTAGGCGGTATCCAGGGTGCCGATCAAAATGTTTATAATGAATTCGAAGTAACTATTATTAATGGAAAGATGAGGATTGTTTCTAAGAATGATCAGAACGCAACAGTCATTCTGAATTCAGGCGAATTATTTGCTATAACCGATCTTTACTCAAACAAAATCCCGGGATACAAACAAAATCTTGAAAACCTTGCTAATGTATTTATTGAAAAAGTAAATGAATACCACATGCAAGGTTATACGTTGGTGGAGAACGGCAGTTCATCAAACGGAATTCCATTCTTCGGTGAACTCGACACAAACGGTAATGTTATCGATGCGTTCGTAAACGGTCAAATTAATATTAACAGCGATGTATTAAACGATACTAAAAACATTGCAGCTTCAAGCGAAGCAAATAACGATGGCAACGGAACTATCGCAAACAGTATTGCCGGCTTAGCGGATGCAAAAATTGGAGAGCTTGACAACCAATCGATCCTGGAAAGTTACAATAATATACTTAACAGTTTTGGTACCGAAAAAGTTATTAGTGATGATAAAATTGAATCGAACGAGCTTGTATTGCAGCAGCTTAGCAATCAAAAAGCTTCTTACTCCGGTGTTTCTATCGATGAAGAAATGACAAACGTTATTAAATATCAGCGCTCTTATGAAGCAGCGGCAAAACTTGTTAAAGTAGTTGAAGAAATGATGGATACAATTTTACAAATGGTGTAAAAAATGAGAATAACTGAAAATATTTTATCCGAAAAATATCTTTATAACCAAAACCGGATTAATGAAAAGAAGTTGAAAATCCAGACACAATTGACCAACAATAGTAAGCTGGATAAGCTTTCGGATAATCTTGGTGATTCGTTAGATGCGATCAATTTAGATTCACAGCTGCGCAGAATAGAAACCTTTCAGAAAAATATTGTAAATGCAAAAGATTATTTAAGTGCTACTATCAGTTCATTAGATAATGTTGCTGATGAAGCTCAAAAAATTATCAACCAGGTTATTAATTCTGATAACCCGTTGAACGCAATTAATTTTAGTACAATTACTCAGTCGGTCAAGGGCTCACTTCAAGCTATAGTGCAGAGTTTAAACGAAAAAAGAAACGGAATGTATATTTTCGGCGGAACTGATTTCAGCGATGAACCCTGGGAAATTGATGCTAATGGAAGAGCAATTAGAACCTCTACAAGTGTAACCGGTGAAATTAAAGTGCAGCTTACCCAGAATATCAAAGATACAATGAATGTTACCGGTGATAAGATTGAAAATACCGACTTGATTGATACAATAAATGATATACTAGATTCGCTGGAAGCCGGTACTGTTCCCGATGATACTTTGAAAGAGAGATTGACGAATGCCTATAATAGTATCGTTAATCTTCAATCATTGAACGGCGATAAATTTAACCGCCTTGATGATATTGATATCTTACTTGATAAACAACTGACCGACACACAAGATCTGATTTCAAAAAAGCAAGATGTCGATCCAGCCGAACTGGCTGTTGAATTGCAATACCAGGATTATTTATTACAGTTGTCATACAAGCTAGCTTCAACAATTTTGCCAAAATCAATTTTAGATTATTTATGATTCGTAAATCCGGAACATTGATAGGGTTAATGCTTGGAGTATTTTCAATATTCGGTGCGTTCTTTTTGGAAGGCGGCTCCGTTAAAGCTCTCTTTTTAATTTCCTCTTTAATAATAGTTTTTGGCGGAACGTTTGCAGCAGTGATTATCGGTTTTGGTTTAGACAAGATGAAAGATATAATCACATTAATTAAGTTGGCTTACTTTCCAAGGCAATATGATGTAAATCGCGTTATTGATGTCTTTATTGAGCTTGCTGTAAAATCAAGGAATGAAGGTTTACTTGCGATCGAAAAAGATTTGAATAAGTTCGCGCATTATTTTCCGAAGAAGATGGTCAGGTTCGTAATGGATGGTACGGACGCAGATTCACTGGCTAACCTTGCGAACTCGGAAATGAAAGCTATGCAAGAACGGCATTATTCAAACATTTTTATTTTTACAAAGATGGGCGGGTATGCACCAACGATGGGCATTATTGGAACCGTTATGGGTCTGATTATGACCCTGGCTAATGCCGGTGCCGATCCCAACTCATTAATTAAAAATATTGCTACTGCATTTATTGCTACACTATGGGGTGTGTTCAGTGCAAATATTATCTGGCTTCCAATAGGAGATAGATTAAAGAAATGTCATTTAGAGGAAAAGAATCTAATGGAGGTTTCTTTAGAGGGAGTTCTAACGTTGCAGAGCGGCGAGATTCCATCGGTTATGAAAGCTCGTTTGGTAGGAATGCTTCCGCAAAGAATTCAGTTAAGAAAACTCAGCGCTTAGATTCCGAAGATTCCCAGTTTCATGAAGATGGTGATAAGGATCGTTACCTGATTACTTATGCAGACCTTATTACTTTACTTCTTGGATTGTTTATAATTTTATATACAATGTCCAACATTGATGTAAATAAATACAAAGGTGTTGTATCGGCGCTTGGGAGTATATTTGGTAGCGAAACAAATTTATCCAGCGTTAGTTCATCAACAAATACAATTATTCCAAAGCCGAGCGATAAACTTGCAGATGATCTAAGCCGTTTGATTCAGCAATATAATTACAGCAGTTCAATCCGGCTTGAACAAAACGAGAGAGGAGTTACAATTCATATTATGGATGATGTTATGTTTGCACCCGGCAAAGCAGAATTGAGCAGTGCTTCGAACGTAGTGTTAAAAAGATTAGCCGATGTAATTCGTACTTTACCTAATGATATTCGTATTGAAGGTCATACGGATAACATTCCAATTAATACTGCTCAGTATCCATCCAACTGGCATCTCTCCGTTGATAGGGCATTAAGTACCGGGTATTATTTAATACAGAAAGAAGGAATACTTGCAGACAAAGTTTCGGTTGTTGGTTATGCTGAATATAGACCGATTGCATCTAATGATACACCGCAATCAAGAGCATTAAATAGAAGAGTAGACATAGTAATATTAAAGAAGTGAGTAATATGAAAATCAAAACACAAAAGTTCGGTGAAATTGAATTTGCTGAAGAGTTTATAATCAATTTCAAAGAGGGACCTTTCGGGTTTGAGGAATTAAAAAAGTTCGTGTTTATAAAACCGGAAGACAGCTTCTTCTACTGGTTTAACTCGGTAGAAAGACCCGAAATAGCTTTTCCACTATTCGGATTGAGGGTAATTGATGATAATTATCCTCAGCAAGAAGAGCACGAGGCATTCGGAATTGTAACTTTAAATCCTGATCCGTTGAAAATTACAATTAACTTAAGAGCGCCGATATTTATTAATCAGAATAGGAAAAGCGCTTATCAAACAATTTTTGATAAAGAAAATTATTCTCTTTATTACAATTTATTTACCGAGTAGAAAATGTTAATACTGACAAGAAAAATCGATGAAGAAATAAAAATCGGCAGCGACATAACTATAAAGATTTTGTCGATTTCCGATAATCAAGTTAAGATCGGTATTGATGCACCGGGGAGTATTCAAATTTTCCGGGGTGAGGTCTATGAAAAAGTTAAACAAAATACCGTTGAAGCTTCGAAAGCGAGTTCAAGCAATGCTCTCGATCTATCGAAGTATAAAATTCAGAAGGTTAAATAATGCCGGATTACTACGGAGATAGGGTTACTATTCTTGTAATTGATGATTCTGATGTTATCAGAACCTCTCTACGAAACTTTTTATCGGAGTATGATCTTGATGTAATTACTTGTAACGATGGTCTGGAAGGAATTCAAAAAGCAATTGAACATAAACCTAAATTAATTTTTCTAGACCTGATGATGCCCAACCTTGATGGTTTAAGAATGCTAAAGGTTATTAAAATTTTAGAAGATCTAAAAAATTTACCGGTGATAGTTATCAGCGGACATACCGACAAAAATAATGTAATTGCCGCCATGAAAGCCGGGGCAGTCAAAATAATGTCGAAACCGCTAAGCAAAGAAGTGCTTGTTAAAGGTATAAACGAAGTTCTTGGTAAAGATTTTTTAACCAATGCCAAGAAAGCACATTATCTAAGTGAAATTGAAAAAGAAGAAATAGTAAACCAGGTTAAAAAATATTTTTTTAATTCGCTTCCGCAGAAAAAAAGCACAATTAAAGAAGCGCTGAGCTATCGTAACGTAGATCTTCTTACTACGATATTTCATGAATTGAAAGGCTCATGCGGTATGATCGGGTATAATAAAATATCTGATATGTGCAGAGAATTGGAATTTACACTCTCAAAGATCGATTTAGATTGGGATGAGATAGAAAACAGATGCGAATCATTAATCAACGAATTTGAAGTTCTCGAAATCTTAAACTCAAAGTAAAGGTAAAAAAGTGTTCGCTATTGTTGGAATTGTCGTTGTAGCCGTATCGGTTGTTGTCGGGTTTTTAATTGCCGGTGGTAACTTAGTTTTACTAATCCAGGTTTCGGAATTCATAACTATTGGTGGGGCTGCTATCGGTAGTCTTCTTATATCGTCCCCGGCATCGTTGATCAAAAAAATAATGTCCCAGATTACACAGATTTTTAAAAGTCATAAGAATACAAAGGAAGATTATATAGAGATGTTAAAAGCAATCAGCACGTTGTTTTTAACGGCTCAAAGGGAAGGTTTACTTGCAATCGAAAAGCATATCGAAGATCCCGACAAGAGCGAAATACTTTCAAAGAGTAAAATGCTAATTCACGACGAGCTTAAAAAGAATTTCTTCTGCGATACGATGAAAGTTATGCTCGCCGGTTCTGTTCCTCCGCATGAAATGGAGAATTTAATGGATGCGGAAATAGAAACATTTCATAATGAAAATAAACCGGTCTCCGAAACAATTGGTAAAGTTGGAGATGCCCTTCCGGGTTTGGGAATTGTTGCAGCAGTACTTGGAATAATTGTTACTATGGGTTCGATTAATCAAGGTGCTGAAGCTGTGGGCCATCACGTAGCGGCAGCACTTGTCGGAACATTCTTAGGTGTTCTGCTTAGTTATGGATTTGTTAACCCCATTGCGAGTAACCTTCTTCATGTAGCTGAA
Organism: Melioribacter roseus; assembly: GCA_020723165.1. Lineage (GTDB taxonomy): Bacteria > Bacteroidota > Ignavibacteria > Ignavibacteriales > Melioribacteraceae > DYJK01. The sequence continues at coordinate 84,186 of DYJK01000001.1, forward strand.
GAGAAAGCACAAGACTTACAAATAATTAAAACATTTATCTTGGGTTACGCAAAAGGTAACCCGCCATTCGTGGCTGCTGAAATGGCAAGAAGAGTAATTTTTTCTGATGAACGCCCTACATTCCAGGAACTTGAAAATTCACTCCGGGGCAAAAAATAATGAGTGATGATAGAAATAAAAATAACGAAGGGCAGACAAGCGATGAAATCAAGTTTGATCAGCAGCCGGTATTTAAGAAAATAAAAAAAGTTCATGGCGGTCATCATGGCGGTGCATGGAAAGTTGCATATGCAGATTTTGTGACTGCGATGATGGCTCTTTTTATTGTGTTGTGGGTTCTTGCCCAAAATGAAGAAGTAAGAGAGGCGGTAGCCGGTTATTTCAAAGACCCGGTAGGTTTTTCAACAAAAGGTAAAAATATTTTAGAAGGAAATTCATCAAAGTTAATTGACTTAAACCTTAGCGAGGAAATGGAACGCCAGGAATTGGAAAGACGCGAGCTTGAAAAGATGGGCGAGAAATTGATGAATGAACTCACCGAAGATACGGAGTTGATGGGCTTAGCCGACCAGGTTAAGATTGAGATTGTCAAAGAAGGATTAAGAATTGAATTGATTGATTCTGCTAATGACATTTTCTTTGAAGTAGGTACATCGGAACTTAAACCTGAAGCGAAAAAACTTCTTAATAAAGTTGGAACCGAGCTGTCAAAACTTGAAAATAAAATTATCGTGGAAGGTCATACCGATTCACGACAGTATCAAAACGATGGAAGCGGATATTCAAATTTTGAACTAAGTACAGACAGAGCAAATTCTGCGAAGCGCGCCCTGGTTCTTGGTGGAGTAAAAGAAAAACAGATCGATGAAGTTCGCGGTTTTGCCGATACAAGATTACGCGACCCGGCTGATCCATTCAGTTTTTTGAATAGACGGATCAGTATTACTGTAAAATATAAATCCAAATGAATCAATTAAAAAAAATATTGATTGTTGAAGATGATCCGTTACTTCAAGAATTTTATAAAGTTCTTTTTAAAAAGCTAGGATATCAATTTTCTGTTTCCGAAAACGGTGATGATATTATTGACCAGGTTTCCACCGGGAGTATAAGTCTATTAATTGTTGACTTGAATCTTAAGAACACCTACTTGAATTCCAAAGCTGTTGATGGCTTGACGCTCGCACGGTATATTAAACAAAATTTTTATAACTTAAGAATACCTATATTGATTATAACAGCGTATTCATCAAATTATTTTGCAGACGAATTATTAAAAGATAGTTTGGCTGATGACTATATGCTGAAACCCATTTTAAATTTTGATAAACTAACTGAGAAAATAAATAAACTATTATGCCTGAATTAAAAGATAAGGTTCTTGTCGTTGAGGATGAAAAAGATACTAGATTCATTCTTGAAAAACTTCTAACCAGGAACAATTACGAAGTTGCATCTGCTGTTAACGGGGAAGAAGCCCTGGAAGTTTTAAAATCGTTCAATCCAAAAGTTATTTTGGCGGATTGGACCATGCCTATTCTTGATGGATTGGCTTTATGCAATATTTTAAAAAGTGATGAAAAATTTAAAACCATTTATTACATAATTCTTACGGCAAGATCATCCCTTAAAGACCGTATTATGGGTTTGGATATTGGTGCAGATGATTTTTTGGTTAAACCAATTGAAAACCAGGAACTGCTTGCCCGTATTAGGTCGGGAATAAGAATCTACAATCTGCAAAGTGAATTAAGAAATATTGAACACAGTAAAGCTGTCATTGAAATGGCTTGCACTATCGGGCATAAAATAAATAACCCGTTAAGCAGTCTAATTTTATCGATAAAAAGTATCGAAAACGAACTAACACAAGTTGAGGCCGAAAAACTTGCTGAAGATATTAAAATCATAAAAGAATCGATTGAAAGAATCAGCAAATTTGTTCAAGAGTTAATTCATCTGCAAAACCCCCAGATGGTTGATTATATAGACGAAAACCGGATGTTAAAAACCGATTAGGGTAAAGTAACATTCTTTTCCTTCGATAATAGTAAGAGGAGAAAGAATGTTAGAAAAAATCGTAAATATTAATCCGGGGTCGGATTATAAAAAAGCTGCCGGTAATCCAAAGTATTATAAGAAAGTAAATTCTTTCCATATTGCCGGTAGCATTTCCAATGATTCCCTCTACATTTCCCCGGCTACTTCTCTTCTGGCGGCTATAGGATGGAAATTAAAAAGACTTCAGAAAGACTCGGAAAAAATTCATCTCCTCTTTGAACTTGACGGGTTTGAATTTGATACTAACTTTTTTCTTGCCGAAATAAATCAAAATGCAAAAGTAGATTACAAAGTAAAAAAGAATGTTCACGGATTTGCAACAGAAATAATTGTAACGGTTACAATCTGCGCTCCTATTCCTTCTACAGCCGAAAAAATTGATTATAATATCAAACTGGTTGAACTGGCAAAATTCTTCGAGCAATTCAAATCCTTAAATGTCAAAAAACCAAATACAATTACTGAACAAAACGTAATTGAATCGCTGCTGCTCAACCATAAAAAATCTATTACTTCGGAATTCAACAATATCAATAAATGTCTTATTAATTTTTTAGAAAAGTATATTTCATATAAACCGGCATTCCATCATTCGATAGAGGATGACAGCGGTGTAATCGTCAAAAGTATCCATATTCAATAGTTAGTCAGATGCATAACTGGTTCGATTTTAATGAAAACTTAGCGAACACTACATTAGGGTTCAGCAATTATAAAGAACTACCTAATAGTAGGGCACTGGTTATTGTTAACTTGGAACTGAATATTATTTACTGTAACGAATCCTTCAGCAAACTTTTTCTTCTTTATCCTAATGATAGTTTATATCGATTGAATCCTAATTCGGAACTACTCTATCTACTAAAAGGATTTGCAGAGAGAAATTATCTTAATCTATCTTCCGATATTAATCTTATTATTCCGGGAAAGCCGGATAATCATCAATACCAGGTTAATGTTGAAAGGATTATTCTTAACTCACTTCAATACTTAATAATTACAATTGAATCGCTTCAATTAAGAAAAGTTATCGAACGAAAGATTAATGCTTTACATAGTGCGTTGGACCATGGAAAGGTACCTATTCTTATCACCGATGCTCAAAAAAGAATTGTTTATGCAACGCGTTCCTTCGAAGAGATTTTTTCTAAAGGTATCGATAATCTTTATCAAATTACATTGATAGAATTGTTATTGGAATATTTGAATGATAATGAACGGGAAGAATATTTATTAGCAATTGAAAATAAAATCCCATGGAAAAAACTTATAACTATTGCCAAAAGAGGCAACACCGATTATTGGGAGTTCACACTAAATTCATTTACAATAGATGAAGAATTAGAGGATTGTTTAATTCTAAGTGCTTCTAATCTAACCGAACATATCTATCAAAAAAAAATGATAGAGGCGTCGGAAAGGAGACAGAAGTTAATAATTGATAACATCTCGGATCTTCTGCTTATACTTAAGTATTCGGCGCCGAATATACTTTTTGAAAATGCAAACGATAATTTTTGCAACCTCTTTCAACTTGATAAACAGAACCTACATTTAAAATCAATCGATCATCTTTTAATCAGCGATTTAAACCAACAATTACATTGTGTAATTGAAGACATGGTCAATTCCAAGAATTCATTTACTGAATTTAGTTATAACTACAGTCATGAACAGCAATATTCATGTAAAGTAACTTGTACCGGTGATATAATAACGGAGAACAAGATTTTTATTATTTCGATGAAAGATATAACCGAGGAAAAACGATACCGCGAGCAATTAGAAAAAAGTTACTTGAAAGAATTACAATTGAATAAAATGAAATCCGATTTCCTTGCTAATATTTCACACGAGATACGCACCCCGTTTAACGGTATCATCGGTTATTCGGAAATTCTTGATGAATGTATTGCTGCAAATGATTTTGAAACGATTAAAGATATGATCGGGTCAATGAAAGAAGTTTTAGGACGTGCATTGAATTTATTTACCAACCTTGTTGAAGTGTCGCAAATTGAAGCCGGGGAAGTTGAGATTGAAAAAGTTGAATTGAATTGTAACCAGGTACTTAAGAAAATATATGATAAACGTATTAACGATGCCCAGGTTAAAAACCTAGAATTTACAATTGACCTTGCCGAGGATGACAGTATTGTTGAAGTTGATTGGGTGAAATTGGAAAGAATAATTGACGTACTTATTGATAATGCAATCAAGTACACGATAAAAGGTTTTGTAAATCTGCGCTCTAAATCAGTTAATGATAAAGTTGTTATAACCATTTGTGATTCGGGAATTGGAATTGAAAAATCACAGATATCGCGCCTACTGACACCATTTACACAAGAAGTGGAAGGATATACGCGTCCTTATGAAGGTGTTGGTTTAGGATTAACCGTTGCGTATAAATTAACAAAACTTTTAGACGGTGAATTTGAAATTAACAGTGAGAAAAATAAAGGAACAGAAATAAATATTTCTTTCTACAAGGGCGGTTCATCAAATAACATAGGGGCGGAAGATCTATGATAGAAATCATAGAAAAATATAACCCCGTTGTTGCCGAGAACGAATCTTTGCAGTCGAAGTTCATTAAACTCGGTAAAGAATATTTTGGTTTGAATATCAAAGGTGAATTCGATTACATCAACAGTGTAAAAGACAGCATCAAAATTATGTCTTATGATGTTCAAGCCGATCTGAAAGAAATATTTATACCGTATTCCAACGCCCCGGTTTATTGGATCTATGATTCGTGGCTCTTGAACCAGGTTGAAGATTATATGAAACTAAATTTCCTTAGGGCAAAATATTTTGAGCTGCATAAATCAATTAAAGAGAATTATACGAAATGGGTAGTTACCAAGTTAAAAAATGAAAAGGAGTACTATGCTAATATTACGATCAATTTTATAGAGAGGGATGTTTTTAAGCATAACTTTTTCAAATTTATCTTACATGGAATAATTCTCTCCACGCAGCCATCGTTTTATAATTTTGCAAAAGCTCTTAATTCATTTAACACGGCAAAAGAATTAATCAATGTGTCACGTATGAGCGATAATGTTAAGCAAGAATTGAATTATATACTTACGCTGTACATTGGTTTTGCCCACTTAAAAGAAAAAGAATATGAACTAGCTAACATAACGTTTAAAGATGCACTTGAAATTAAATCTTATGGAATTACAGCCAAGTTCTACACAGCCCTAACCGAAATAAATTTAAACAATGAAGAACAAGCCGTAGAAATATGCCGGGAAATTCTTAATTATGATTTTAACCGCTTAACGGTAGCAACTGCAAATAATAATTTTGGGATGTTCAACTTTTTTGTAAAAAACGGGATATTCAATAATATATTTTATAAAAAAGATTTCTGGAAAATATCCAATCAAATAGAATTAATGATTCAGCCGTATCATTCTGCGGCAGAAAATGAGCTAAGCTTAATCCAGAAGAAAATTACTAATCTCAAAGAGAAAAATATTAATGAATATTTATCGGATGAGATTTCTAAATCGATTTCTTTCATGGAACGTGTTGTGCAAGCATATACCGATACTAATACTGTTTATATAATTGGATTGTATCCCGAATTCGCATCAAAATTCCGCGGTATCATTGATACTGTTGTTGCTAATATGAGGCAATCCATAGCAACGGAAATAAAAACAAAATTGACTTCTTTTGACAATGCTATTAAGGAAAACGAGGAGGCAGAAAAACGTATAACAACCGAGATTGAAAATTTCAAATTGAAAGTTAAAGATGCACTTGTAAAAGGAATTCAATCGATAGCTTCAACTTATGATGAACAGATAAAATTATTGGAATCGAGAATTGCGTTTATACCTTTCGTGGAAAAATATAATCCTAACAGAACCTTTACTGTAAACATGAGCTACAACTTTGTAATCGCGTTTGTTGTAATGATTATCGGCAGTATGGCATATTATACCAACAGAACGGTTGCCGACATAAATGAATTGAATTCTTTCTTTTCACTTGTACTGGCATCTGGATTGAAATGGGGATTGATCAGTTTCAGTGTAGGCACGCTTATATCATTGGTTATAAGCGGATTGGTAATGATAGAAAGATCAGACGAGAAACAAAAACTTTTGAGAAAAACCAAATCTTACAATGCACATAAAAACAAAGCTATTGCAGAGGCAAAAGAGTATTCGGAACATCGGGAAAAGGTTATGCTCGATAACCTGAATTCAAATTTAACCCAGCATAAAAAGAGATTAGCCGAATGTACAGAACAGCGGGAAAATGAATTGCAAAGATTGAATAACGAAGCAGCAGAAAGAATCCAAAAATTTGAAGAACATTTATCCTCACTACTCGATTAATAATACTGTACAATATTAGCCATCCATCCATTAAACTACATTTTCAATTTTAATTTAAGGTAAAATCAAAGTTTTCTTGTGGTATAAATTTTGTCCTTTTGCCGGTAAAATTTGGTGTTTATGAAGATAGTCACAATTACCGGTATAAGGCCAGATTTCATCAGGATGAGCAAAGTGTTTGAACGTCTCGATGATAGCTTTGAACATATTATGATTCATACCGGTCAACACTATGATGATGAACTAAGTAAAATATTTTTTAGCGAACTGAAAATTCGCAAACCTGATTTTACACTTGCATCCGGACAGAATAGTTCCAGCCATTATGAACAACTCTCATATCTCTCTAAAGAGGTAATTTATTTGTTGAAGAGAAAGAAAATTAATCCGGCAATAATTTTATTCTTGGGTGATTCAAACTCAGCTTTAGTAAGTGCACCGCTTTTTAAGGAAGGATATAGGATCGGGCACATTGAAGGAGGAATGCGTTCATATGATCGTAGAATGCCTGAAGAAGTTAACCGTGTTATTTGCGATTACGTCTCCGACCTTGTTTTTGTTTACACACCTTTGTACAAACAGAGATTGATCAGTGAAAACAAAAATCCCGATCAGATTTTTGTTGTCGGCAACACAATTGTCGAAGTTGTTAAAGACTATTTACCAACCGGTAAAAGAAAAAGGGATTATATACTTGCAGATATTCACCGCAATGAAAATCTAAAAGATGTAAAACAATTCAATCATATTCTTAAGTATATAAACCAGCTTGGAAGTAAAACCGGGTTGGAAGTTAGACTGGTAAAATTCAATCGCGGTGTAAAACTGATTGAACAAAATAATCTTCTGGCTGATAAAAAAAATATCAAACTAGTTGGTCCCTGTGGATTCCTTGATTACTTAAGTCTTCAGTATCACGCATATGGCATAGTGTCGGATTCCGGAACAAGCCAGGAAGAATGCCCTCTGCTTGGTGTGCCGGTAGCCGTGCCAAGATTGAAAACAGAACGACCGGAATCAATAGAAAATGGAAATAGTATTCTTGTAGGTGAAACCGGACCAATCAATAAGATGGTAAATGAAACAATTTCATTCTTCGAAAATTATTCTGTTTCTAAGAAACAGTTGAAATGGCTCGGCGATGGAACAACATCGGAAAAAATTATAAACATATTGAAGAGGAAATTATAAATGAAAAATGTACTGATAGTTGGCGGCGCCGGTTATGTTGGCGGTGCAATTACGGATTTGATCCAACAGTCAAATTACAATGTACGAGTTTATGACGCACTCATATATGAAGATTCATTCCGCAAACCGGTCGATTTTGTTTATGGTGATGTCCGCGATCATGATAAACTATCCGAACAGTTAAAGTGGGCTGATGCGGTTGTATGGCTCGCTGCTATTGTTGGTGACGGTGCTTGCCAGTTGAATCCCGAACTAACAAAATCGATTAATCAGGATTCTGTTGCCTGGCTTGCCGATAATTACAACGGCAGAATTGTGTTCATGTCGACTTGTTCTGTGTATGGTGCACAAAACAAGGAGTTGAATGAAAATTCTCCGACTAATCCGTTATCGATTTACGCAGAGACAAAATTAAACGCTGAGAAATTTTTAAAACATAAGAACGCAATAATTTTCAGATTAGGAACATTATTCGGTGTGGGTGATCTTTACTCAAGAATAAGATTGGATTTAGTTGTAAACATTTTAACCGTACGGGCTTATCTCGAAGGTCAGATCAGCGTTTTCGGCGGAGACCAATTTAGACCGCTCCTTCATGTTAAGGATGTTGCACGCGCTGTGTTAATGAATTTGGAAACAGACCACAAAGGAATTTTTAATCTTGCCCGGCAGAATGTTAGAATAATGGACCTTGCTTACCAGGTGAGGATGCATTTCCCCGATTTAATAATTGATCATACGGATATGCCGTTCCAGGATACGCGTAATTATCGTGTCTCTGCAAAGAAAGCTGAAGAAACTTTTAGTTTTAGATCAATCCATTCTGTTGACGAAGGAATTGAAGAATTGAAATATTTGGTTGAAACAAAAAGGATCAAGGATTTGAAAAGCCCACGCTATTCAAATCAAGCTTATCTTAAAGAACATTACGAAGAATTGATGATAGAAAAATTCAAAGAAGTTGAGGCAGCGTAATGCGTGAATCAATTATCGAAATTGAAGAAGTAATTCCCCAAATATTAAAAGGCGGCTTAGCAGTTGATGACCGCGGTACTGTTAGTTTTGTAAACGATTTCAACTTTGACGGAGTAAAAAGATTTTACACGGTTGAAAATCATAAACAAGGATTTGTACGTGCATGGCACGCACACCGGTATGAATCAAAATATGTGATGGTTATTAAAGGTTCGGCTGTTATTGGTGCAGTTGAAATTGATAATTGGGAAAATCCATCCAGAAATTTGAAAGTCCATCGTTTTGTATTGAGCGAGAAGAATCCCTCGGTTCTTTTTATCCCATCTGGATATGCAAACGGATTTATGTCGTTAACAGACGATGCAAAATTAATTTTTTATTCAACATTGGAATTAAAAGATAGCCTCAACGATGATGTAAGATTTGATGCACATTATTGGGATATCTGGAAAGTAGAGGAAAGGTGATTATGGAAAAAATTCTTGTAATTGGTTCAACCGGAATGCTTGGCTATGCAGTAAGTTCATATTTAAAATCAAGAGGGTATGATGTGCTCGATATATCGCGTAACGAGTTTGATATTGCCGGTGATCCCATTGAAAAGTTAGAACCTTTTTTGGAAGGGGTTCAAACTGCAATCAACTGTGCCGGTGTCATTAAACCGACAATAGCAAAAAACTCGATTGAGAATGTTCTTAAAATTAATTCTCTCTTTCCCAGGAATCTTGCAAAGCTCTGCATCAAAAAAGAAATAAAATGTTTTCACATTACAACCGATTGTGTTTACACCGGCAAGAAAGGAAAGTACACAGAAGAAGATTATTTCGATGCCGATGATCTCTACGGCTTGAGCAAAAATGCCGGCGAGAATAGAGATTGTATGGTGCTTAGAACATCAATAATCGGCGAAGAGAACGGGCAAAGCCGCTCACTGCTCGAATGGGCAAAGAGTCAATCAGGCAAGGTGGTGAACGGTTTTACAAATCATTTATGGAATGGAGTTACAACCTTATATCTCGCCGAAGTAATCGAAAATATTTTAAAGAACAATCTTTATCAAAAAGGAATATTTCACATCCACTCTCCAAATGCCGTTAACAAGTATGAACTACTGCAAATCTTCGACAGCGTTTACGAATTGAATCTGAAAATCAATCCGTTAGAAGCCAAAGATGCAATTGATAGAAGCTTGAGTAGTGTTTATCCTCTTTCGGCACAAGCAGCACAAATAACTCTCGAAGAACAAATAAGAGCAATGAAAGAATTTTTTGCTTACAAGGAAGCTTAACATGAATCAATCTATTGAGAGAAAAGAAAATTGGCATGAAGATTTTATAACTTATCTAGCTTCACAATACAGGCCAAAAATTTATGTGGAATTGGGATTGTATCAATGCGAGTTGTTCAACAAAATTGTTCCGCATGCCGATATTCTTGTGGGAGTAGATATTTTTGCTGAAGCCGGAAAACGTATGACTGTTTTGGAGAAAACAGTTTTTGTGAATTCGACAACAGACGAATTTGCCGCGGCTTTAAAAGAAAATCCTTTCTCAATAGATATGCTTTTTATCGATGCAGATCATTCAAAAGAATCTGTGCTGAAAGACTTTTGGAATTTTTTCCCGTATGTAAATGATCACGGCATAATTTTATTGCACGATACTCATCCGAAAAATCTGCAGTACACCGATAAAGGTTATTGCGGTGATGCGTATTTGGTGATCGAGGAATTAAAAAAGCACAGTGATGAATTTGAAATGATGACAATCCCGATTCATCCGGGACTAACGTTGATCAGAAAAAGGAAAACTCAATTATCATGGGAAGGCGAATGCAATGCAGCTGTTGTAAAATCAAACGATTACTTTGATAGACATGTGAACAAATCGATTACAATGCCAGCGTTTGCAAGCAAAGCGAAACAAATGTTCGCCGTCGAAAACGGAATAAAAACAATTGTGGAAATCGGTGCGCTCGATGCCAATGATTCGCAATATTTCAAAAAAGTTTTTCCGTACGCCGATGTTTACGCAATCGAAGCCCTCCCGGATAACTACAATAAGCATCTGAAAGATTTGAAAGATGTCGTCTGCATTAATGCAGTTGTTTCCGATAAAGACGGAGAAGTTGACTTCTTCAAAAAAGAAGTAAACGGCATCCACAGTATTTTTAATAGGGGGAATGAATATGGCAATGAAGTAATTAAACTACCGTCATACCGCTTTGAAACTCTTGCTAAAAAATACGACATCAACAAAGTTGACATGTTGAAAATTGATGTCGAGGGTGCCACGATTGAAGTTTTGAAAGGGATGGGCACTCTGCTTTCAACAGTAAAAATTATGCATCTCGAATCGGAATCATATCCGTTCTTTGAAGGACAAAAGCTTCATAATGAAGTAGTAAAGTATCTGGAGGAAAAAGGTTTTTCGCTGATTGAATTAACAAGCTTTCCAATTCAGCCGGGCCGTTTGCAGTACGATTCTTTATGGATCAACAATGTTTATCTCAATAACAGCGATACTGCTGCTGTTAATGCTGATGAAGAAAAAAATGTTAGCCGTAATTATAGAATTGTCTGTATCACCCAAATTTATAATGAGATTCGAAAAGGGAATTTGGAACGCTTCTGGAAATTTATCGAACCGGTTTGCGGCGGACTTGTTGTTTATGATGACGGAAGTACCGACGGGAGTTACGAGTACATGCTTGACAAAGCGATATTTACTTTGCGAGCCGGAGAGAATGATTTTAAGAATGAAGTAAACCATAAAAAAATTCTTCTTGAATATGCATTGAAACTTGAACCGGATTTTATTTTGTGGCTCGATGCAGATGAAGTTTTAACGGCGAATGCGAATGTCGAATTGCAAAAGCTCTGCAAATATGCGGATGAAAATAATATCGATGGAATCAGTTTCCATGAAATAAATTTGTGGAGAAGCCATTCGTGGAAACGAACTGATAATTCTTATGATCTCGGATGGTTTGTTCGTCTTTGGCGCGTTACACCCGAACTTGCGTTCAAAGATTCTGCGCCGGGTTTGCATCAGCAGCAATATCCGCATTCAATAACAAAGATTGAAAGAACAAACAGCGTTACAGTAATTCATTACGGATTTGCCTCCGACCGTTCGCTTGCATTTAAATATTTGGTTTACCGCTCTCACGGTCAAACCGGTTGGGTACTGGAAAGACTGCTCGATGAAAACACACTCACTCTTGAAAAAGTTAATAAAGAAATTTTTCCGGCTGAACTCTACATTGACGATGATAAACCTCTTCAACGAAGTTTTAGCGATGCATTGACAAGTCTCGATGAATATAAAGACGAAGTCTTCAAGCCGAGAATTTCAATTGTGTGTTTAATTTATAAAAGCACTGACTGGCTGAAGTTTGTTTACGAACAAGTTTTAAAATACACCGACCTTCGCGATAAAGAATTTTACTTTGTTGCAAACGATGCAAACGAGGAAGTTCTGCGGTATCTCGATCAAAATTACATTCCGTACTATGTTTGGAATAATTCTCCGGAACAAAGAAAAGAATGGTACATCAATAATGTTTACCGTGCGTGGAATTATGCAGCCGAAAAAGCAAAAGGAGATTACCTTCTGTTCATTAACAGCGACATGGCTTTTTCGGAAAATTGGGTTGAAAATCTTTTTGGCAAATTGAACGGCAATAACTGTGTTGCTTCGCGGCTTGTCGAATCGGGCAAACTACTTTCCGGAGATCATGCCATAAGTAAAAACTTCGGTAGAACAGTTAATGATTACGATGAAATTGGATTTCAAGAATATGTTAAAACTATCAGTGAAGAAAATATTGTAAACGGCGGGCTCTTTATGCCGCTGTTGATAAGAAAAGAACATTTCATGAAAGTTGGCGGATATCCCGAAGGAAATATTGTTCATAGCACGAAAATTTTTAATCCCACGATTTCAAAAAAAGGAGAGGCTTGCGTAAGCGGCGATGTTGTGTTAATGCAAAAACTTGAAAGCATCGGCGTGCAGCATACAACCGCTTATGATTCTGTTGTGTATCATTTCCAATGCGGCGAAATGGATTCAGCCGGAACGGTCGAATTGAAACAAGATGAAGTTCGCACAATAATCAGTAATGATTATTTGCTCGGCAGAATGGGTGAAAAAACAATGTGGGGTTTTCTCCTTTCCAATTTGCCGAATGCAGTTGGCGCTGATATGGATTCGCTTCATGTTACACAAAACTTTGAGGTTATTGCAAGAAAGCATATAAAAGAAAATTATCCCGAAAGTGCCGTAATTGTTCAGAATGCAACGTTTATTGATTTGATCGATAATGACCGGTTTACGATTCTTTATTTACAAGATAATTTGAGAGCGATGGGCAGAAAATCATATCAGCAAGAAGGTAATATTAAACATGCCGATTTGCTGGTCACAAATTCCAAAATTACCGCCGCATCGTATCCCGAATATAATTTTGAAATAATTCCGATTGGAGTTGATGATGGGTTATTCCGTCCGCTCGATAAAGAAATTGTGAGAGGTGAATTCAACATTCCGAATACAAAGGTGGGTATATTTGTCGGCGATTTGAGCGAAGTAAAAGGATGGGGAAAAGTTAAACAAGTAATTGATAACCACGATGAAATATTTTGGATTGTTGTATCGAAGGATAACAAACAGTACGAGAAAAAGAATTGCAGAACTTTTAATAGAATTGATCAGGCTAAACTTGCGAAGCTGCTGAACTGTTCGAATTTCTTTATACTAGGCTCGCCGGTTGAAACGCAGTGCCTCGCGGCAATTGAAGCATGTTTTTGCAACCTTCCGATAATAATGCACAACACCGGCATCTTTGCAGATTTTACCGATAAAGAACGTGAGCGGATAGGATATTTTGGAAATGATTTTGAAGAAGGCTTATCAAAAGTTCTCGAGAAAAAATATTCTCCGCGCGAAATGATGTTTGAGAAAAAATTAACAATTAGCGGAATGGTTGGGCAATGGAAGGATTTGATTTCGAGATCGAGATTTTTTGCAGAGCAGAAAAAACTTAAACCAGCAGCAGAGAGACCTCCGTTCTTTTCAGTAATTGTTCCGGTTTATAATCACGATAAATATCTCGGCGAGGCTTTGGATACTTTACTTGCCCAAACTTTTACAAATTGGGAAGCGATTATTGTAAACGACGGCAGTACCGATAACACAAAAGAAGTTATTGCAAAATATTTATCACTTGATAAAAGATTTAAAGCCATTCACAAAGAAAACGGCGGCGTATCTTCTGCATTGAATGCCGGAATTAGAAACGCAAAAGGAGAATGGATCTGCTGGCTCTCATCCGATGACCTCTTTGAAAAAAGTAAACTTGAAATTCATTTTAATGCAATAGTACAAAATTCCAAGATAAAATTTTTCCATAGCCATTGGTACTTGTATCTTGAAGAATCGAAACAGAAGATTGCGCCGGGCTTATGGCTTGCAATTCCGCCAACGGAATTCCAGGTAACACGTTTCTTCTGGGCTAATTATATCCATGGTAATGCTATCGCGATTCATCATTCCGTATTTGATGAAGTTGGATTATTTAATGAAGGTCTGCGACAAGGGCAAGATTTCGATATGTGGCTCCGCATTTCATCAAAGTTTGTTTCTTTTTTCATCAATGAAAGAACGTGCGTAACAAGAATTCACAAGGGACAGACAACAAATTCGTTTGTTGAAGGTGGTGTTCTTGATTCAACACGAGCGTTAGTAAATTTTCTGAATAACAATCCTTTCGAATCATTGTACCCCTTTACCGATTTTAAAAATCCGCTGAATGTTGTTAAGGTATTAAATGAAATTGTTTATATCTCAAAGAAGCAAGATGCGTTTATTTATCGGTGCGGATATACAACAGCCCTTGCCGAAAAAGCATTAGAGTGGTTTACTACAAAAGTTCCTTTAGAAATAAGGGAAAAAGTTTTTAATGCAATAAAGAATGTTGTTAATGATTATTTATCAAAATCGTTTTCAGCGGAGATAAAAAATATTCTCCGGTTATTCTTAAATAAGAAAAAAACAGTTTATAAGCAGCACAATTTTATTAGTGATATAAAAACATTTGTAAGGAAGCTGATCGAAAAGGGGGATCAGAAACAAGCTAAAGCTGTTGAAACTTACCTTCTCAAAATTGTTAAGCAAGAAGTATCAGTTGATAATACAATGCCGTGTTATGAACCGGTTTTGCTCAACTATCCAAACGAAAATAAATTTATAAAATTGAACCCGGTATATGTTAACAAATGGGTAGTAGAGCCGGGAGGAATGCTTGCCAATTCGATCAAGCACTTAATAAGTACAAAATGCCCGGTTTGTAGTAACAGTTTTAATATAAGTTTTGAATATGAAATGATAAAAAATGCAACTAGCAATTTTTTTATTTGTCCCGAATGTAAAACCGGGTATGAATATTCCGATATGAATTTTGCAAATGATTTTGAAGTATTTCATAAATCGGTAATGAATGAACAGCAGAACCATCCGGTGAATCAATTAAAGATTGCTTTTCTCGTTAAGGACGCATCGGTACTTGGCGGAGGAACAAAAATTGTTTTTAAACATATTGAGTGGTTATTAAAACTTGGCTGCCAAGTTACTGTATACTCATTCAGCGACAAACCGGATTGGGTAACGACTAAATTAAATTTTGTTAAGATTAATAGTGAACATGACATAAGATTAAGTTCTGATCTATATGTTGTATTCAGCATTTTTGATGTACCGCTTATTTTAAATAGAATACCGATTGAAAAGGTTGTCCATATCTGTCAGGGTTATGAAGGATATCATTATGGAAGGGATATCGAAGAACTCCGCGGCGATAAACATATTTTGACAGCTTTACATGCCTTGCCGGTTAAAAACATTTCTGTTTCAAAGCATCTTGTTGAACTATTCAAAGAAAAGTTTGGAAGGGATTCGGAATATATTCCAAATAGTGTCGATCACCGTGTTTTTGATTTTAAAACGTTCGGGAAAGATCGAAACAGATCGGTATTATTCATTGGTAACCCGATGCATCCGCTGAAAGGTTTTTCATTTTTAGCAACGGCTATAAAGATACTTCAAAATTCACCCTTCAAGGTTGATGATCTTGAATTAAATATTGTTATGGGATTCAAACCGGAGGGAATTGAACAGATCGCTGCGAAGTTGTACGAAGATCTCGGCTGTAAGGTAAGTATCGATTACAAATTAACCGGCAATCAGATTGCCGCACTTATAAAAAGTTCTAGCGTTGTTGTTTGTGCATCCTGGTATGAAGGATTCTCATTGCCTCTGCTGGAGTCTATGGCAAGCGGAACACCGGTAATAACAACAGATAATATGGGTGCGCAAAGTTTTTGCATTCATAATTATAATGCGTTAAATGTTAAATTCGGCGATATGAACACTCTTACGCAAAACTTGATCGATATAATGTATAGAACCAGAGACTTCACAGAATTGATTGATAATGGTTACAGAACATCACTGGAATACACAGAAAGAAAATCGGTTGAAGCTTTTGTACGGGCTTATGAACGATTATTAAATTTAAAATTTGATGAAGACAAAGTGAGAAATCTTTTAACCGAATTTAGTTTCGATGAAACATTAATTAATAATACAGAAATGAATCAATTGAAAAAGAATTTTGAATACGATCTTTCTATTGTTATCCCGGTTTTTAATCAAATCAACTATACAAAAGAGTGTATTGAGAGCTTATCAAATACTCTTGATCGGAAAATTGAGCTAATAATAGTTGATAATGACAGTACTGACGATACATCAAAAGTTCTAAAAAATTATTTTCATTCCCTAATTGATCTAAAACCAATATTTAACCCGATTAATTTCGGATTTCCAATTGCTGTTAATCAAGGGTTGGAAATTGCAAAGGGTAAATACATATTAATAGCTAACAACGATATCGTTTTTACGGATAATTGGTTTGAACGTATGATTGCAGCCGCCGAGAGTGATAGTAAAGTCGGGCTGGTCGGTCCAACCAGTAATGAGGTGAGCGGCTTACAGAGAGATTCTAACGCAGATTATTCCGGCATTGAAGAGATGCATCAATATGCAAAAGAAATTGGCGAGAAAAATAGAGGTGCATATCAAAACTTTCCGCGTATAGCTTTCCTATGTACGCTGATCAAAAAAGAAGTAATAGAAAAAATAGGTGGACTTGATGAACGATTTTCTCCCGGTAATTATGAAGATGATGATTTTTGCCTACGTGCCCAGTTAGCCGGGTATAAAACTTTAATTGCTAAAGATGTATTCATTCATCACTACGGGTCAAAAAGTTTTAAGGCAGATGGTGCTCAACATTACCAGCAAAGATTAGATAGGAACCGGGAACTCTTTGCTAAAAAGTGGGGCGCTACACCTGAAGAGATATGGCTCGAAAATAAAAAAATAAATTCAAGACAGATTCATTACTCAATAAATATTGATGGATTCACAAAATATTTTGAACGTACAAAGGTACATTTTTCTGATAATGAACTTGATCTAGCAGAATCAACGATATATGAAGCAATAAAAAATTATCCCGATACTAATGCAGCGATTTCTTATGATGAAATTCTAAATCTTGCCGGTAATATTTCATTAGCCAATAACAATATCGAATCTGCAAAAGAGTATTTTGAAAACGAACTGACGGTTAATCCATCATCATCGGGTGCGTGTTTGGGTCTGGGACAGATATTTTATGCACAAGAGCAGTATGAGCAATCAAAAATAATGTTCGAATGGTCCGTGAGAAATAATCCCGGGAATGTGAATGGAATTCAGTCACTTGCAAAAGTGAACGAACTGCTCGGTTACGAAGTAAATCATATATCCGAAGTGGAATAAGATGGCTTCGATTACATTATCAATGATTGTGAAAAATGAGGAGAAGCATTTAAGAGAATGCTTGGAATCGTGCAAGGGTATTGTAGATGAAATTATTATTGTTGACACCGGGTCAACAGATAGAACATTATTTATTGCTGAGGAATATGGTGCAAAGATTTTTCATTTTGAGTGGGTCAATGACTTCTCCGCTGCACGCAATTATGCTCTGCAAAATTCCACCGGCGATTGGATTCTATATTTAGATGCAGACGAACGTCTTACGAAAGAATCACATTTTTTCCTAAAGAAGATAAAAAATAATACTGCAAAAATCGGTTACTACTGCATTGTAAAAAGTCTGGATTCGGAAGAAGGTAGGGATAACTCGATGTCATACGTCCGGCTTTTTGCAAACAGCCGGAATATTTATTTCACCGGCTCGGTTCATGAGCAGATATTACCTTCATTAACGAATGAAGGATATACATTAAAAGATTCCAATGTTGTAATTGAACATATTGGCTATAATATTGATAATGAAAAGAAAAAAGAAAAAGCAGTAAGAAACATTAAATTACTAACAACGGAATATCAAAAAGCAAAATCCACGTATTATGCATTCCAATTAGCACTAACCTATGAAGTAATGGAAAATTACGATGAAGCAAAGAATTACTTTTTGATTAGTG
>DYJK01000078.1 GCA_020723165.1 Melioribacter roseus
GATGCTTTCATGAAGGGAATCGGCGGCTTCGATGCAGAGAAAGCATTCGAAGCTTGCATTGCAAGTGCAAATTATGATTCGTACGACGGTATCGGTGCTTACAAAAAATTCGGTTACGTGCCGGAAGATTTGAGTTCGAACTCCGCATCAAAAACTTTGGAATATGCTTACGATGATTGGACGATTTACAAGTTCGCGGAAAAACTCGGCAAGAAAAAAGAAGCGGGTGAATTTTTTCAACGCGCAAACAATTACAAAAATATTTTTGATAAAGGAACACATTACATGCGCGCAAAAAAATCGGACGGAACATTTAAAACTCCGTTTGATCCGCTGAGCGTTGCAAACCAAGGTTACATTGAAGGGAACGCATGGAATTATTCTCTTTATGTTCCGCACGATGTGAAAGGGTTTATCAATCTGCTCGGCGGAAAGGAAAAACTTGTAACATGGCTCGATTCTCTTTTTACTTTTGATCTGCCTGAAAAATATTTCGGTGAAAGCGAAGATGTTACAAAAGTGGGGATGATCGGCAATTATATTCACGGTAACGAACCTTCGCATCACCTTCCGTACATGTATAATTTTGCCGGCGAGCCGTGGAAAACACAAGAGAGAATTCACCAGATTGTGAACACGATGTACAAACCGGAGCCGCACGGACTTTGCGGAAACGATGACTGCGGACAAATGTCTGCGTGGTACATTTTTAGCGTGCTCGGATTTTATCCGGTCGCACCGGCAAGTAACGAATATATAATCGGAAGTCCGTGTGTGAACAGCGCTGTAATAAATTTGGAGAACGGTAAAACTTTTAAAATGGTCGCAGAAAATTTTTCCGAAAAGAATATTTACATCAAAGAAATTTTTCTGAACGGAAAAAAGATTGATCGATGTTTTATAACTCACGATGAAATTGTAAACGGTGGAGAGTTAAAGTTTGTGATGCAGTCGAAACCGAACAAAAAATTTGCGTCGGAAGAAAAATCACTGCCGTATTCTATGAACGGGGAGAAGAAAGGCTAGATGTGAAATGCAAAACAATTATTAACTCTGTGGCTCTCTGTGTTATCTTTTTCTTACACAGAGTTCCACCGAGTAGTCACAAAGCACACGGAGAGTTTAACAACAGATTTTTTATTTGCGGTTGTAGGCGGATTAGGCAGTGCATCTCTTTTCAGAAATAAAAACAAAAATAAAAGTTAGAATTTCTTATGACGGAAAACTTTGACAAAAAACTCTGGAATCTTTGGATTGCTTTGAGCCCGGACTTCGTCCGTTCATTCCTTATCTATTACAAGATCTGTGGGAGATTGGTTCGTCATCGGAAAAAGTTTTTGAGATGCTTAAAAAAAATAATCTTCATAACCGTAAATTGAAAATTCTTGACATAGGATGCGGCAAAGGAGCTATTTCAATTCCTATTGCAAAAAAAATTAATGCCGAAGTTTTTGGGATAGATGCTATGTCGAAATTTATTGCAGAAGCAAAATTGAAAGCCAAAGAATTCGACGTTGAAAATCTATGCACTTTTGTTTGCGGCGATGCATCAAAAATAATTAACGAATTGAAAGATTATAATTTAGCAATGCTTGCATCGGTAGGACCAGTGCTTGGTGATGTTGCACAGACATTAAGCAAGCTTGAAGACTGTTTATGCGAAAACGGATATGTTCTTTTGGACGACAGCTTTTTACCGGACGATGCAGTTTCCGATTATACTCGCTGCTTGAGAGAATCTGAATTTAACAGACAGATTAAACAAAGTAATTTTAATGTGGTTGATAAATTAGTTCAATCATCCGTGGACACTGCGAGTACAGATGAATATATTTATTCCCAAATAGAAACTAGGGTTAAAGAGTTATCGGCAAAGTATCCTGATAAAAAAGAATTATTTGAGTCCTATCTTGCAATGCAGAGGAAAGAAAATTTTGCACTTGAAAATGAATTGCAATGTATTATGTTATTGCTGCAAAAGAAATAAATTAATTTGAGGCAGATTTAATGAGTTCGTTTTCGTGCCAGTACTTGGATAAAAATGAAACGTATTGTATAAGATTAAAAACCGATTGTGTACCCGGGCGGAACGGGTGCGTGCTAAAAGGAAGATTTGCCTTTGCTGTTCCGGCGGATAAAAGAGTAGAGGAGAAAGCGAAAGCAAAAAATTTAATTGCAAAGGAAAGGAAAAAATCATGATTAAGGAGATTACGGTTTACGATTTTAACTTTTGATTTGGATTCAACAGTCTGTGATGCCTTATCTATAGCTCTAATCATTTTTTTTGATCTGCTTATCGAATCTTGCTAACGGTTCTGTCGTTTAAAGTTTGTGATAATTTTCTTCGATAAAGTGTTAACAAGATTGTCTGGAATATCGTGACCCATCCCCTCTAACCACAAGCTGTCGGCATTTGGAATTATTGACGCACATTTTTTTCCGTGGGCGATTGGAATAAAAGGATCGGATTTCCCGTGAACGATAAGTGTTGGAATGGAAAGAAGTTTTAATTTGTCATTACGCGAGCCTGAAAGTGAAACCGCGGCTTGATGCTGTCTTGAAACATCGGAATTGTAGCCGTTTCGTTTTCTTATGTTATATAAAACTTGTTCCGATATTTCTTGAATGTTCAATTTGTATTTTGCCTTGCCCATTAAAATTGTTCTGCTCGCAAGATGTAACTTAATTACATTATTTTCACCGCCGATGATTCCGTATTTCAATGATACTTTGATTAGTTCCCAGACAACATCAGATGAAATTTTGGGAAGTTCGGGATCTTCTATAAATCCCGATGACATAATTGAAGTCAAAGAAGCAACTCTTTCGGGATGATTAATTGCCAATTCTTGTGCAATCATTCCACCCATTGAAATGCCGATGATATTTGCTTTTTGAATGCCCAGCGTATTTAAGACGGCAATTCCATCGTCAGCCATATCGGCAAGTGAATAAGGTTTATTGCTGTCCCAATCCTCAAGCCAGTCGGACATTCCCGTTCCTCTGTGGTCGTACCGGATTACCTGATAACCCGAATCCACAAAAGCTTGAATGAACTTTTGAGGCCAGCCTAACGCGTCATTGGAAATACCCATAATTAAAAGGATTGCACCTTTCGAATGGTCCTTCGGCGAAATACTTTCATACCAAATATCCAAACCTTGAGATTTTGCAAAACCGGTTTTGCCTTTAACTATTTCGGGCAAAGGATTTTTCAAAACGCTTTCTATTATTTCATCTGTCCCTTCGGGCAAAGTTGGTCCCGATGAGTAAATATAAATCGAACTTCCAAGCAGAAGGCTTAGTATTACTATCCCGATTATTATTAGTGTCTTTTTAATTGCTTTCATTTTGGGATGCCCTTGAAAAAGGTATTTGTCTTTTCACAAAACTACAAAAAGGATTGTTAAAAAATTTTAGTGCACATATTAGTACCAATGCTTTTTGTCTGCTTATGGAAATTGTTGCGATCCAGTTGGCGAACTAGTGAATCAATAAGGAATTGCTCGAAAGCTTCTCGATCTACTATTGCTTTGCAGTCTGGAAAGACCCTCCTTTTCTGTCAATAAATATTTTATGTGGGAAGAAATTAAGTTTTGTTAGCAAAGTTGAGTGCTGGATGTGAGACTGTCATGTAAGATGAAGTTTTAAGCTCGCCGGGAAATGGTAAATGGAATAGAAATATTTCGGTTATTGTATTTCCCAATTGTAAAAGTATTGTAAAAAATCTTTTCGTCTGCTCAAATATACGTTCCGCAAAAAATATTTTTGTTAAGTTGTCCGCCGAAACTTAAGGTTCATTTTGCTTATCCGTAGATAGCAGATTAAATCACAGCAATTAAAATTTGATCCGGGCTATATACAATTTCTGCACGTGCCTTATTTCTTCTACAAAAATTTAATTATCAATGAGAGTGAATAATAAACATGATAAAATCGCACGGTCATAAATTTCACATACCGGTCCTCGGTGTTGCGTTTTCTGTTGATGCACCGTTAAAAGTCGCAAAGTACGGTATCTCGTCGGTAATGTCGCTGGTGGATGATACTTTGATGGAACAACTGCGTAAGCATTATCTTGAAAGAACCGGCAGACCATATTTGCCGATCAGCGACAAAGAAGAAGATTCAAGAGCTAAAAGAATTACGGCATACCTTAACATGGTTAACCAAATTGTGAAAGAACAGTTCGAAGTTTTGAAAAACTCCACCTTCGAAAATGGAAGCGAGCTGAACAAATACTTTGAAATGCTTCCGGATTTTTCCGAATTAAAAAAACGTTATATGGAAATGCTTAATTCAAAAGACGAATACAAAGTGCGAAATCTTCAAAACTATCTTCGTGAAAATATGACGCACGGTTCTGTTGACGTAAATATTATGACCAAAGTTGACAAAGCAAATTATGATTCCAATGGCGATCAGCTTCCATCTATTTACAATGATGCCCATGCATCATTACGCGGATTTGCCATGAGCGAACTTGAAAGCTCAATAATATTTTCCGCCGGGATGAATCCTAAACTTTACAGTTATATCGAGACGTTCAAAGATTTTTTCCCCGACCGTAACGGAAATTTCAAAAAGAAAATTGTGATTAAGGTAAGCGACTTTCGTTCGGCTCTCATTCAAGGAAAGTTTTTAGCTAAAAAGGGATTATGGATTTCAGAATTCCGGATCGAATCCGGATTAAACTGCGGTGGGCATGCATTCGCTACAGATGGCTTGCTTTTAGGCCCCATCCTCGAAGAATTCAAAATAAGAAAAGAAGAATTGTTAACAACACTGAGAGATATATATCTTCAAGCGCTCATTAAAAAAGAAATTTGCATTGACAATGATAAATTAAATATCGATATCACTGTTCAAGGCGGTGTGGGTAAATCCACCGAACAAGAATTTCTGCTGCGATATTACGGTGTAAAATCGGTCGGGTGGGGCAGCCCGTTTCTTTTAGTACCGGAGGTAATGAATGTTGACGATTACACTTTACGTGAACTTTGTAATGCCGGCGAAGAAGATTTCTATTTAAGCGATGTATCGCCATTGGGAGTTCCTTTTAATAATCTGCGCGGTAACAGTAAAGACAATGAAAAAATAGAACGGGTAGAAAATGGAAAGCCGGGGAGCCCGTGCCCGAAAAAGTTTTTAATCTCCAACAACGAGTTTTCCGACAAACCGCTTTGTACCGCTTCTGTTTCTTATGTTAATAAAAAGATTGCTGAATTAAAAGAGAACTTTAAAGATGCAGATGAATACAAATTACAATTTGATAAGGTTGTAAATAAAGTTTGTCTCTGCGAGGGTTTGACGGTTGCGGCATTAATTGTAAATAACATAGAAACACCTAAGCAGAGCCGCGCAGTATCTGTTTGCCCGGGACCTAATCTCGCGTATTATTCTAAAGTTGTAACACTTAAAGAAATGGTAGATCACATTTACGGACGGATAAACTTAATTACGCATCCGAACCGTCCTAACATGTTTGTAAAAGAATTAGGACTTTACATTGATTATTTGAAGAAGAAAATGGATGAGCAAACCAAAACAATTTCAGGTCAGGCAGAAGAATATTTTAATTTGTTCATAACTAATTTGCTGGAAGGAATTAATTATTACAAAAATATTATCCCTGAAATTTCCGAAGAGACAGAAAAAGTAAGGGCGGCAATAATTGAAGATCTGAAAGCAATGGAAGAAAAATTAATGGACTCTGTACTGGTATTAGTCGAACGATAAGAATTTATTTTAAATGCTGTAAATCCATCGTAGTTTTCAATGTGAGATTTTTGATTAACCAGGGAAATAAAATATTACTCTGTCTGCTTTAGCTACTTGTGATTTGTTGTATACTTTTATAATATACAAATATGGAAGACGTAACTTTTGAGAGATATGAAGGATTTGAGTGGGACGAAGGCAATTTATTAAAGAATTGGGAAAAGCATAACGTAACTATTAGCGAGTGTGAACAAGTGTTTTTTAATAAACCAATGATTGTCTCAAGTGACGAAAAACATTCTGATGATGAAAAAAGATGGTTTCTTCTAGGCAGAACCGACTTGGATAGAAAATTATTTCTTGTTTTTACTTTGAGAGGAAATCTCATAAGAGTAATCTCAGCCAGAGATATGAACAAAAAAGAAAAAGAGTTATATAATGAAGAAATTAAAAAACATACCGAAATTTAAAGATGAAAAAGGGGAACGGACGTTTTGGCTTAAAGCCGATTCAACCCAATATATAGAATGGAAAAAATCTAAGCGGGCAGTTTTTCCCAAATTAAAACCATCGACAGCCACTATTTCTCTTCGCTTACCGGAATCATTGTTGAATGAACTGAAGATTGTTGCAAACAAAAGAGATGTACCTTATCAGTCGCTGATCAAAATGTTTTTAAAGGAAAGAGTTGACCGCGAGTTGGGAAGCGATCAATCAACATAAACTCTTGGTACACGTGTATTAATATTGGTTAATATTTCGTAAGGAATTGTGCCGGCCCATTGTGCGAGTTCTTCTACTGTTATTTTACTTGAATCATTGCTGCCAATCAAAATAACTTCATCGCCGTTGTATGCGGATTCACTTTTAATGTTCACTACAATTTGATCCATCGAGATTGTTCCGATAACCGGGTAACGTTTTCCGTTCAGCAGAACCTCCGCCTTGTGGGACATGCTTCGCAAATATCCGTCGCCGTAACCGACCGGGATAGTAACAGCACGGGTATCGCGATCGCTTTTCCAAGCAGAACCGTATCCAACCGGGTGACCGGCTTTTACAACTTTGAAATAAACTACTAGAGATTTCCATGTCAGAGCCGGTTTTACCTCGATAGTTCTTTTAACTTCGTCGGATGGATAAACTCCATACAATATTATACCGGGGCGCACCATATCGAAATTAGCTTCGGGCATTTGCAGAATAGCGCCGGAATTAGAAAAATGTCGCACGGGTGTTTCCAACGATCTCTTCTCATAAAATCTTAATACTTCTTGAAATCTTTCCAACTGTAATTTTGTGTAACTTAAATTTTTCTTTTCAGAATTCGCAAAATGTGAGTAGATCCCCTCTATGATTACATTTTTATATCGTAATGATGCTTCGAGAAATTTTTCTGCGTTATAGTAATGGACACCAATCCGCTCTATGCCGGTATCGATCTTTAAATGAACTTTAGCAGTTTTTTTCATTTGCGCAGCAAGCTCATCAATCTGTTTTAGTTTTTCTATTGATGAAGCAGTAATCGTAAGATCATGTTTCAAGAAAAATGGAATTTGATTTCCCCAAATTCCGCCAAGAACAAGAATTGGTTTTGTTATTCCTTGTTCACGAAGCAGAATTCCTTCTTCAAGAACAGCAACTCCAAGGTAATCGGCATTTAATTCTTGCATCAATTGTGCAACACGCACCAAACCGTGTCCGTACGCATTAGCTTTGAGTACACTCATTACCTTTGCCGGTGCTGCATATTCTTTTATCTTTTTGAAATTCTCTGCAAGTATTTTTAAATCTACTTCAACACGGGTTGGACGTATAATTTCATCCACGCTTATTGTGGGATGGTTAATATTGTTATTCATTTGTTAGGAATAAATAATTGGTATTAAAATAAGTATTTATTTTATAATGTTGACAAGGGTTGTTCTAATTGTTTTTAAAACAGATGAGAATTTTATAAATGGTTTAGTTAATATTGTGTAAATCATAAAGTAAATCACTATAAAAATCATAGGTATCCGTATAAATTTGTAAGGTCAACGAGTCATGGAAGAAACTAATATAAGTAAGATAAGAGTACAATTAACTAATAGAAGGGAAAGACTTCGCCACGCAATATCTCATCACGGGGCGCCGGTTCAGTATATAACATTGTTAAAGGAAGTCGATACAGCTTTAGAAAGGATTGATAATCACACTTACGGCGTTTGCGATGTTTGCCACGATCCGATCGAAGACGACCGGCTGATGGTTGATCCGCTGATTTGTGTTTGCTTAGATCATTTAAATGAAGCACAAAGAAGATCCCTTGAAGAGGATTTAGATCTTGCACATAAAATCCAAAAAACAATGCTGCCCTCAAAAAATTTGGAATTAGATGGCTGGGATTTTTACTATCACTATGAACCAGCCGGTGCAGTGAGCGGTGATTACTGCGATATAATTAGCGATGGCAAAAGTACATATTTTCTACTCGGCGATGTTTCCGGGAAAGGGATCGCAGCCTCAATGCTGATGTCCCATATTCACGCATTATTTCACAGTATGATTCCGCTAAAGTTAAAAGTAGATCGGCTGGTAGCACAAATAAATAGACTTATGTGCGAAAGCAGTCCTTCTTCTCATTATACAACTCTTTTATGTATCAAAGCAGAAAGAGACGGTAAGATAGAAATCTGTAATGCCGGGCACTTACCGCTTCTTGTTTCTAAAAACAGCTCCTTACTTAAATTCGATTCAACCGGCATGCCCCTTGGTTTATTTTGCAGTGCAGATTATACGGTTAGTTATTCGATGCTTGAGAAAGGAGATTATTTTGTTCTCTACTCGGATGGATTAACCGAAGCTACATCCAACGAAGAAGAATATGGTGTAGAAAGATTATCGAAGGTGATTTCCGAAAACGATGGTTTAACATCAAAAGAATTAACCGAAATTATTTTGATAGATGTCTATGAGTTTTTAAGCGGCAGCCCGAAAAGAGATGACCTTACAATTATGGTGATCAAAAAACGGTAATTCCTTTTTACAACAGAACAATCTTGCAAAACTATTTTGCGAAAGCAGAAAAAAATGAAAAAATTTTTCATTTGTAT
Source organism: Melioribacter roseus (assembly GCA_020723165.1). GTDB lineage: Bacteria > Bacteroidota > Ignavibacteria > Ignavibacteriales > Melioribacteraceae > DYJK01. Next base: position 8,817 of record DYJK01000078.1, read on the forward strand.
TTTTTTAATTTCTATCTTTTCTACACAAGCCTTTGCTCAAATTACAAAGGATCAAATATTACCGGTTACATTAAACCGGACAGAAACTCACAGCATCGTTTCTAAAATCAACGGTGTTACTTACCCAATTTTTATTTCTCTGCCGGGCAGTTATTACAACACCGATAAAACTTATCCCGTTGTTTATATGCTTGATGGATATTCTTCTTTCGGAATTGTAACACAGATGGCAAAACTTTTAGCTTTTAGTAAGGAGCTGCCGGAACTGATCATCGTTGGAATTTCTTCCGAAGGTGGAGCGAAAGAGTTTAATTATAACCGGGCAAGGGATTACACACCAACATACATCGCACCGGAAAAACTTCCCGAGAATACACGAGCAATGATTCCGATTTCAAGAGGTGCGGAAAAATTTTTAGGTTTTATCGAAAAGGAATTGATACCGTTCGTAGAATCGAAATATAGGTTTACACCGGGCGATAGAACCTTGGCGGGTCATTCGCTCGGCGGATTGTTTGCATGCTATACACTTTTAGAAAAAACTAATTTGTTTAACCGCTATGTTATAATTAGCCCGGCACTCTTTTGGGACAACGGTTTTATCTTGAACAAAGAGAAAGAATTTTTTGAAAAAGAAAAACCACTTGATGTTATAATCTATTCAGAAGTTGGTTCGTTGGAAGAATCGGTATTTATCGAATCGTGGAAAAAATTTTTTGATTTGATTGAACTTCATATTTATAAAGGTATTAGATTGAAAACCGGGATTGCAGAAAATGAAACGCACTATACAATAATTCCGCATATTATTACCAGGGGGTTGATCAGTGTTTTCGGTTACAAGTAAAATGTGATAGGTGGAGGTTGATATAAAACGTATACTTGAAATATGTGTCGATTCGGTCGAATCAGCGTTTGCGGCTCAAAAGGGCGGGGCAGATCGTATTGAACTTTGTACGAATCTTAACGAAGGAGGGGTAACGCCAAGCTGCGGAGCGATTAAATTTGTCGCGGATAAACTAAAAATTCCGGTGAACGTTCTTGTACGTCCCCGTACCGGCAACTTCTATTACAGTGATGAAGAATTTGAAATAATGGAATGTGATATTGAATTAATTAAAAAGTTGAACGCAAACGGAATCGTTGTGAGCGTTTTAAATGATGATAACACAATAGATATTGAACGGATGAAAGAATTGATCGATTGCGCCCAGCCGATGGAGGTAACGTTTAACCGCGCATTTGATTTAGTCCCCGATCCCATCGAGGCGCTTCATATTTTGATTGAACTGGCGGTTGATAGAATTTTAACATCGGGACAAAAATCCAACGCAGCCGAGGGGATTGATTTGATAGAAGATCTTGTGGAAGCGGCTAAAGATGAATTGATAATTATGCCGGGCGGCGGAGTAAATGCAGATAATATCAAAACTATTTTGATAAAAACCGGCGCAAAAGAAATTCATTCTTCAGCAAGCGACAATATAATAGATTGGTCCGGCGAGGAATTCTTTGGAAATACGACGAGGAAAATCACTTGTGTTAATAAGGTGAAAACGATGAAAATGATTGTTGATAGAATTTGACAATGATTGACTTAAAAATTCTGTTTGAGAATAACGATTTAATTGCGGTGGATAAACCCGAAGGCATCGCTTCGATTTCCGAAGACGATTTGAACAAAGAGACAATTCATTCTATCCTAGAACAGAAACTGAAACAGAAAATTTTTATTGTTCACCGGCTCGATAAGGAAGTGAGCGGAGTAATTTTGTTTGCGAAGAATGCGAGAACACACAAGTATCTAAATGAACAATTCAGCGATAGAACAATTAAAAAAAGTTACGTTGCACTTGTTCACGGTGTTTTGAAAGACGATGAAGGAATAATAAATAAACCGATCCGTGAATTTGGTTCGGGCAGAATGGGTGTTGATGAAGCAAAAGGGAAAGACAGCACCACTGCTTATAAAGTTTTAAAGCGTTTTGATAACTACACCTTAATTGAATTAAATCCGACTACCGGAAGAAGGCACCAGTTGAGAGTCCATTTGTATCACATCGGTTACTCAATAGTTGGCGATAAACGTTACGGTGACAAAGAATTGCAGAGTAAATTTCCACGTGTGATGCTTCATGCAAAAAAAATTGTGTTTAATTCGTCGCCCAAAGACATTGTTACTATTGAATCGGAAATGCCGGAGTCTTTTAATTCTGTAATTGAAAATCTTCTATAAGAATGTTTATATATGTATTTAGCCCACTGTGTGAAATAAAATTAGGTATAGGGAAACTGTTGGAACAGTTTATAAGAAAAATAATTTTTCCATTAACCTACGACTTAATAGCTAGCGTTATAATTCCATTGTAAATAATGAACTCTCCCCAAATCCCTCTCTTAAATTTATCCGCCTTTGGTGGAAAGAGAGGGACTTCGAAAATGGGGTGGTATCCCCCCTTCTCTATCCCGATAGAAAACATCGGGACAAGTTTAAGAGAAGGGGAAGGGGGATGAGTTCAAGTATTTAATTATAATTTCCACACTGATTTTTAAGTCGTGGGTTAATAAGAATAGGAATAAAAACTAACCGCTTTACTTGTCCACCGTTTTGTGGCGGAACGATTTCAAGAATCATTTCTCACAACGGGCTATACATTTGTATTGTGATTCCTTATTTACCGTGTAAAACAACAGTTTTGCTTGCAATACCGCCGCCGGCAATATTTGCAACAATAAAACATTCTTTGTTATTTGCCCATACGTCAGCTAATTCAAAACCACTGCCAAAATCTTTTATTAACTCTAAGTTATTATTAGAATAGTGATATACTTTACCGAAATATTCAGTTGCAATGTATCTATCCATATAGTATTCGGTGACACCAGAAAGAGAACTCAATACAGAAAACATCTTTACCCACTGGTTACCGTTTAATTCCCATAAACCCTCAAAACCAAAACTGAACAATTTGTTGTTGGTAGTTTTAAGGAAGTGAGCACCCCATTTATAATTGCCTCCTTTAGCATAAAATGAATCAATAACCACCCAATCATTGTTTATCTTTTTATGCCAGTAGTAGTAAGGGTATTTAAAGCTTACAGAGTGAATAACATTATTATGTTCAACTATTTGGTAAACAAAAAAATTTGAGTCGCTACCGACAGCAATTTTAATAGTATCAGGAGTAAGGCTAATTCCATCATAATGAGCAACAATACCCCAGTCACCGCTCAACCATATATTATTTGGGTCTCCACCCCAAATCCCGATAAAAAAAGTTTCTGCTTGAATGTTAAACAGCTCCCATTTTGTACCGTTAAAATGGAAAGCCGAACCCCAAAGGTTCGGCTTCTGTCCGGTAAATATCTGAGTCTGTCCGGAAACCCAAACATCATAATTAGAAAAACCGGTCACGGCTTCTATTTTAGTTGCAACTATGCCATACTTTCTGATATTAACTTCTTCCCACAAACTACCATTATAATGCATTATTTTATCACCGCTGTCTGTATGCCCAACAGCATAAACATCAGTTTCAGAACTTCCCCAGATGGAAGATAACAAAGATTGAATTATAGTAGTATCCTCGTATTTAATTGTATCAATAGTCCAGGTATAATCACGGGGGTCTTTAACATACTCCGGCGATATTGGGTTACTGTTACAAGATAAGTAAACGAGAAGGGATAATAATAAAAGAATTTTTTTCATGGGATAGAAAAACTCAGTTTAATACTTCTATATTAAAATTACATATATTACGACACCTTGTAAAGTATCAATATAGATCTTGCATGAAAGATGTTATTCAATATTAAAAACAGAATTGATTAATTATGTGAAGGAAATATTATGAAAGATTTCTATAACGATTTTTACAATACATTAGAAACATACGAAAAGAAACTCCGCGCTATATCAGAAGAAAAAAGTTCAGCCAGACCGACACCGGGTAAATGGTCGCCAAAAGAAATTCTCGGGCACTTGATTGATTCTGCAATTAACAACACTAGAAGAATTGTGCTGGGACAGATTCAAGATAATTTGATCTTCCCCGGTTACCGGCAAGATGATTGGGTGAAGTTGCAGAATTATCAAAAAGAAGATTGGAATTTTCTGATAGACTTATGGAAACTGGATAATCTTCACATCATTCATATAGTTGAAGAAATCCCGGAATCAGTTTTGAAGAAAGAACACACCGAACATAACTTCGATCAAATTCTTGCCGAATCATTTGCCAAAGATAAACCGGTAAAACTTGAAGACTTAATCCGCGATTACCTTGTACACATGAAGCATCATCTCAATCAAATAATTAAATAAGTAGATTGAATTTTCACACTGCCGCTTTAGATCACTACTCTAGTACTCCGCATTTTTCATCCCTAATTAAACCGGCACACATTTCTTTGTTGTCTATTAATCAGAAAGCAATAAACAAATGGAGGTAAAATGAAAAAGTTAATTTTATCGTTTGCAGTCTTGATAATATTTGCCGGGATAACTTTCGCCCAGACTCAAACACCTGGAATAAATAAGACACAAAAGAAACAGCAAATGAGGATTCACCAGGGAATAAGATCAGGTGAACTTACGCGTCCCGAAGTGCGACAGCTCGAAAAACAGCAAGCAAGAATTCAACATGAAAAAAGAATTGCAAAGGCAGACGGTGTTGTTACAAATGGAGAGAGAGCAAGAATACATAAACATCAAGCTTTTGCAAACAGAAATATTTATTGCAAAAAACACAATTACAGAGATCGGTCATAATCCCCCCGATATCTTCATAAAACACAACTCCCAACCCATTTCATAGATTCTTATGAAATGGGTTTATATTTTTACGCATCACAAAATCAGGATAAAACGATGAACCTTACCGGAAAATTTTCCCGTTTCTTTTTTGCTGCATTTATTTTTTGTTCAAGTATAAATGCACAAGTGGATGAAGCTAAAGTAATAGAAAATAAAATTGTTGATTGGACAACTGCTTTTGCAAATAATGATGCTGCCAAAGCGTTATCAATTTACAGCGAGGATTTTATAGGTTATTACCCGGATCAGCCCGATCAAAATTATAAATCAATAAAAGACCAGTACCAGCATATACTAACCAATAAAAATCTCTCAGTTAAGCTTGAATCTAAAATTGACGAGATACGCGTCAGCGGCAACCTTGCATTTGTAGGAATTGTTATTACGGCGACGATTAAACCGGCCATGGCAACGGAACCGGCAATAGCACACGATAAAGGAATTCAAATCTGGCAGAAGGAAAGTAACGGTGAATGGAAATTATTACGCTCATCTACATTTCCGTTCAATACAAAGTGATTATTATTTGAAACATCTGAGAAATATCGTTTGTTATTTCGATCCCGATAAAGTCGGGAGAGAAATCTTTGTTTCTGACTTGCCTTCGCAAGTAGGTAAGATTTCTCTGTCGCTTCTCGTCTCACCGGGGTGGGTGCTTCTTCTTCCTAAGGGATAGCTATGGCAGAAATGACATTTTTGGATTTTTCAGTAGTCTCTATTTAGAATTTATTACTTAGCTTTGGTCTACGGGGAATATTGTTTAGAATTTTCAATTTAAGAAGGCAACGATGACTAAAATATTCTTGTACATAAAAAAACTTACAGAAAGGTTTTATAACAAAATATTTCAAACAGATTACACCCAATTTGTATTCTTTTCAATATTGATTGGTGCCGCTGTTGGATTTGCAACAGTTCTATTTCATAACTCGATAGAATTTTTTAACAAGATCTTTTTTACGCAGACAAAAGAAGGATTGTTTTTTCTTGGTGCTGCTGCTGTAATCGTACTGCCGGCATTGGGAATGCTGATACAGAGCGTTATGATTTCTTTTGCGCCGGATATTTCCAAAGAGCGCGGTGTTGCCGAAGTAATTAAATCGGTCGCCGGCAACGGAAAGAGGATACCGCTGCGAACTACCATTTTCCATTTTATTGCGCCGGTTCTAAGCATTGGTTCGGGTAATACCGTTGGCCCCGAAGCGCCGGCAGCACAGCTTGGCGGCGGTGTAGCAAATAAAATTGCCCATCTATTAAAACTTTCCGATTCACGTAAAAGAGTTTTTACTGCTGCCGGCTCGGGCGCTGCAATTGCCGCTATCTTTAATACTCCGATGGGCGGTATATTCTTTGCACTTGAAATTATTTTGCTAAATGAATTTCAAACATCTACTTTTTCTGCTCTCATACTTGCTTCGGTGACTTCAAGTGCAATATCAAGAATATTTCTCGGCGACACTTCTGTGTTTGTTTTCCAAAGTCCTAACGTTGGTGAATACCATCTTATCTATTTGTATGCAGTAATGGGTGTGTTGGCCGGGTTCATTTCATTGCTATTTATTAAATACTCAAATGTTCTCGATTCGTTTTTATCAGGCAGAATATTAAAAAAATTTCCTCGATGGATTTGGATGATGATGGTAGGACTTATCATGGGTGTGTGCGGATATTTTTATAAAGAAATATTTGGTGTTGGTTACGCTGCTGTCAACAGCATTTTGAATAATAGTTTAAGCTGGCAAGTAGTAGCTGTGCTGCTTGGTTTAAAATTTATACTGGTCCCGTTAATTTTAAATTCGGGCGGCTTCGGGGGAATTTTCGCACCCTCTCTTTTTATGGGTGCATGTTTCGGATTTTTGTTTGGAACCTCTGTTAATTACTTATTCGGTTTGCAGCTTGATGTGACTGCATTCATACTTGTTGGTATGGGGGCTGTTCTTGGCGGAATAAACTCTATTCCAATTGCTTCGATCTTAATCATATTCGAAATGACGAAAGATTATTCTTTTATTCTCCCGTTAATGCTCGCGGTTGTTGCAAGTACAATGGTAGTTAATGTTACCCTCAAAAAATCAATTCATGAACGACACCTTGAAAAACAAGGATATCGTATTCATAAGAGAAAAGATATAAGTCTGCTTGGAAATCTCCAGGTTAAACAAGTGATGAAAAAGGATTATGTTTTAATTCCCGAAGACACTCCCTTGACAAAAGTATTGAATAGAATGATGGATAGTTCCCATAGTACATTTTTTACAATAGGTAATAATAGCAAGCTTAACGGGATAATAACCGAAAGTGAATTACGTCCAATAATTACAGAGTATGAGCATTTACGCGAAGTTCTTGTTGCAAGAGATATTTCTACAAGAGAGATAACAACCGTCCTGGAAAATGATGACCTTGATCATGTGATGAAACTATTTGAATCAAAGGATGCCGATGAATTGCCTGTTGTGGACGAAAACGATAATAGAATGATAATTGGTTCCGTGACAAGGCAAGATGTAATTACCGCATACAACAAGGAGAATTTAAAACTGAATTTGGTTGAAAGTTTTTCGCGTGAACTTAGAAATATCGACACTACAAAGAAAATTAAAGTTATGGAAGGATTTGCTATTGTGGAAAAGAAACCGGCAGCGGACTTTTGGGGCAAATCAATTGCCGAAACAGCATTGAGAAGCAGATACGGATTGGAAATTCTTATGATTAAAAAACTTAATTCGCCCTATTCCGATGATGACGATAGTAAGAAGTATATTTTACCCAAGCCGGATTACATAATTCAAAGCGACGATCTACTTGTGCTTTTCGGCCCGGAGGATAAAATTTCAATTACAAATAATTGGTAGCAAAGAAAAGATTATTATGAATAAAATAGAAAAACTAATCGAAGAAATTAAACTTTCCGTTTTTGGCGAACCATGGCACGGCTCGTCGGTACGATCGATTCTAAGCAATGTAACAGAAAACCAATCAGATATGAAAATAATAGCAGAAGCACATACTATAAAAGAATTAACGCTTCACTTGCTTGCATGGACTGAAGAGGTTACATCCCGTTTAACCGGAAACGATCCATCCGAGCCACAAATTGGTGATTGGCCCGATCCGGAGAATTATAAAGACAAAAATTTTGAACAGATAAAAAATAATTTGTTTGAGGCAACGAAAGTTCTAATCCAGGTATTAAAAAATTTTCCTGAAGAAAAACTTTATGAAAAAGTAGGTACTGTTCAAAGTGCGCAGTTAGGGACCGGGGCGTCATTTGAAACGATGATAATAGGTTTGCTTCAGCATAATGCTTATCATTCGGGGCAGATCGGGATATTGAAAAAAGGATTTTAGTTCTGCGGTATAAAAAATCTATTCTTTATAGAAGCTTGCAAGAAATCTGAATCTCACACCAATTTATTTTAATTTTACCTGAGTGTTTTACGGAAAATTATAAAAGGAATAAATAATGAAGCTTACAATTACGAATTTTTTTATTGGACTGATATTTATTGCATTTACAAACTGTTCATCACAATCAAACGAACCGGCGGAAGACGATTCAACAAAATTACCCGGTTGGAATTTAGTTTGGTCGGATGAATTTAATTATA
>DYJK01000079.1 GCA_020723165.1 Melioribacter roseus
GGACCAAGCAGTAGTAGAATGACATTGTTCACAAGTATTAGGATAACCGGCAGTAGTATGATTAGGATTAGTAGTAGAGTTAAAATCAGTAGAGTGACAAGAATAACAGAGCTGACTGGTGCCGGTAGTTTGTCCTTGATGACAAGACTGGCAGCTAGTAGTAATATGCTGTCCCGTTAATACAAAAGCAGTGTTAGAGTGATTGAACAGAGAAGGAGTCCATCCTTGGGTATTATGACAACCCTGACAATCGGTAGATAACCCGACAGCAGTATGACCCGGATTAGCCGAGTTAGTAAAATTAGTTTGATGACACGAATAACAATCCGAAGGAGTATTAGAATATCCACTCGTATGACATTGACTACACTGAACAGAAGTATGCTGCCCGGTAAGAGGGAAAGAAGTTAAACTGTGATCAAAATTAGCCGGGGACCAAGCAGTAGTAGAATGGCATTGTTCACAAGTATTAGGATAACCGGCAGTAACATGGTTAGGATTAGTAGTAGAGTTAAAGTCAGTAGAATGACAAGAATAACAGAGTTGACTGGTACCGGTAGTTTGTCCTTGATGACAAGACTGGCAGCTTGTGTTAATATGCTGTCCCGTTAATACAAAAGCAGTGTTAGAGTGACTGAATAAAGATGGTGACCACGAATTAGAATTATGACAATCACCGCATTGATTACTAATCCCAATTTGAATATGGTTAGGATTAGTTGTGTTGGTAAAATTAGTATTATGACAGCTAATGCATTCGGTTGAAGTGTTTGAATAACCGGATTGATGACAGTTTTCACAGCTTACACTTGTATGTGAACCAACGAGAGGAAATTGAGTAAGATTATGGTTGAATGCACCTTCTTTGCTTCCTCGCGGATGACAATTAAAACATGCCGTACTTATATATGAGTAACCGCTAACGTCACGGTGTTCATTGTTCATTTCTGTTTGGTTATGCTCATGGCACGTTACACATGAGAAATCACTGAAATTATTCTGGTTAGTATGGCATTGATTACAGTTATCCCATTTACCTTTATGCTCGCCCGAATTAATTGGAAAGAATCTTCCATCGTGATCAAATGTTGCCGGCGACCAACTAACTGATGTATGGCAGTCAACGCATGTATTTGGAAAGTTTGCCGCAACATGGTTTGGATTTGTCGTTGAATTGTAATCATCGCTATGACATGAATTACAATCTGTTGGTGTATTTGAATATTCACCTGAATGACATGAGGCACAGTGAGTCGATGAATGCTTGCCTACTAAAGTGAAACCGGTAATATCATGGTTAAAAGTTGCCGGCTGCCAGCCATCTATTGTATGGCATTCATTACAAGTAGTAGAAAATTGTAAATGAGAGTGATTGGGATTTGCTGTCTGTTCATAATTTGTTTGATGGCAAGAATTGCAGACGGGCGATAACCCTACAAAAGTATTTGTTTGATGACACTCAAAACAATTTGATATTTTATGTTTGCCCGTTAAAGGGAAAAATGTATGTGTAACTTGAACTTCTGCCCATCTTAAACTACTGATGCTGTGGCATTCCTGGCATTCTGTTGAAAAACCGGCTTCGGAATGATTTGGATTCTGGGTTGCCATATAATCTTTTGCATGACAATCGATACAATTAATACCGAGTGATTCAAAATTTAGTTCAGAATATTTTGCATGGCACTGGTTACAGTTTTGCGATTGGTGGACACCTAACAACGGAAATCTACTCACCCTATGTAGCTGCTCTATGTCTGAAATAAGCCAGCTGTTAGGAGTGTGGCATTTTTCACAATCAAGCGAAACACTGTTTTTGTGAATATCCTTGTGGCAGTCGAAGCATTGCTGTTTAACTTCGTTAAATACTAATGTTGTATGGCATTTCTTGCAGTCTATTAATTCATGCTGACCAATCAATGGAAAGTTAGTTTTACTGTGGTCGAAATTCTTTTCTTGTTTCAGCAAGTTCCAGCTTACAGCATCATGGCAGTCTGCGCAATCAATTTTAAAGTTACTGCCGTGAGGTGACTGCGCGGCAACTTGAGTTACCAAAAGTAATAGGATTAATAATGACAAACGATGCATCTGAAATCTTCTATTTTATATTTAATATATTTTTTATTCGGTCCTTCAACCTCTTTATGACATTTACTGCACGTTACGTTTAAATGAGAACCGGTAAGCGGGAAGTTAGTTTTATTATGATCGAACTTTTCCGGTACCCAATCGTTGAATGAATGACATTGTTGACAATTGTTTGAGCCGCTTTTGCTAAACTGCCCGTTATGTACATCTTTATGGCAGCTCTCACAATTTGGATTTAAAGAAATGAATAAAAATTCTTTCTTACCATTCATTTTTTCTTCCAAGTGACATTTGTCACAAGAAGTCGTACTGTGTTTTCCTAAGAGTACGAAGTCCGTTTTATTATGATCGAAGTTAACATTGACCCATGAAATTTCGTTGTGACAATTATTGCAATTATTATTTCCCATAAATTTACTGCTGATTTCATTGTTGTGAATATTGGGATGACAATCGATGCAGCGTAGGCCGATATTTTTAAATCGCCAATCAGAATTTTTATGGTGGCAATTCTGACAAGGTGTTGCAAGGTGTGCACCAACAAGAGGGAAATCAGATTTATTATGCATATCGAATGTGAATAAAGATGGTGAAAATCCTTTTTCGTTATGACAATATTGGCAATTCTTAACTGCATCGCCTTCTTTCAATTCTCCTTTGTGATAATCATTATGGCAATCAATACATTTATCATACTTTGGTTTTGAAGTGAGATTAGATCCGTGGCATTTTGAACACTCAACCGAAATGTGTTTACCTAATAAAGCGAAATTAGTTTTACCGTGACCGAAGTCGTTTCTATTAATACTGGAAAAACTTGTTGTGCTATGGCATTTTTGACAATCATTACCGAATTTATTGTTATGAACATCTTTATGACAATTCAAGCAGCTGCCGAAAGCTAAACCTTTGAACTTTTGAAATACCCTTCCCGAGTTGTTTTCTTTTGTATGACACTTTTCACAAACAACATTCACATGCGCACCGGTTAAACGGAACTTTGAATTGTTATGATCAAAATTGGATGCCGGTTTGAATTTTTTATTATCGTGACAAGATGCGCAATTGTTACCCAATGTTTTTTCATGAACGTCCTCGTGGCATACAAAGCATTCTTTAGATAAACCAAGGTAACTTTCTTTCTTCTTTTTAATTTCACTGTCAATAATAAATTTGTTTGTGTGGCATTTAAAGCAGTCTAGACTAGAATGAGAATCTTTAAGTGTAAAGCCCGTTTTTGCGTGATCGAATTTGTTTTTGTCGAACCGTACAATTTGAAAATTTCTCCCGTTATGTTCGCTATGACAAGTCCGGCAATCTTTTCCCTTTACATCGTTGCTGGAATGAAATCCGGCATTGTCTTTAATACGCCGGTCAATTTCTTTATGACACGACAAACATTTTTGGTTTGTTATTTGCTCGCCGATAGTGTGACATTTAGTACAGTTGTTCAAACCCTCTAGGTCAGCATGAAATTTGGATAGCTCGCCCGGAGAAATTTGTGCGTACAAAATTTTTGTTATAAATAATAATATGGTTAAATATTTGCCCATCTCTAATATTTTTTTATTTCTTTCGATGTGTTAATATCTTTTCACCAAATTTTTTTGTGATTTTAATACCGATCTTTTCAAGAAATTGATTGGGCAGTTCGCCGCCGGCAAAAATGTAAACAAAGTCATTCGTCAAATCGAGAATATTTGATTCGGGTTCGCGTTTTATAATAACTTTATCATCGAGTATCTCTTGAACATTAGTATTTAGTAGCAAGTTTATTTTTTTTGATTCTGCATATTCGTTTATACGCTCAAGGTTTCTTGGTTTTATGCGAGAAAATTTATCCGATCGATATGAAAGAGAAACGTTGTTTTTCTCATCGGCAAGCAGAAGAGCTGATTCAATAGCGGCGTCTCCGCCCCCAACTATTAAAATATTTTTATTATGAATCAATTCCGGTTCAAGTAAACGGTAATAAACCTTTTCCTTATTTTCTCCGGGTACATTTAATTTACGAGGCGATCCTCTTCGTCCAATTGAAAGTATTACCGATTTTGAAGTATAAACAAATTTCGTTGTTGTAACTTCAAAGGAATCTTCTTTTTGTTCGATGTGCAAAACTTTTTCTTGTTCATTAATTGTAATATTATTTTTATGAAGAACATTTTGCCATAGTGAGAGCAATTCGCTTTTTGTCGTTTCTTTCAATTTCACTTTTCCGTAAAGAGGCAGATCCATTGGAGATGTCATAATTATTTTAGCACGTGGAAAATTGTAAACTGTTCCTCCAAGAGTATCTTGTTCTAAAGTTAAATAACGCAGATTATTTTTTACTGAAGAGAGTGTAGCAGCTATACCGGCCGGTCCGGCACCGATGATAATAACATCATATTGGGTATCCCTTTTACAATTCAATTTTGAGACAATATATTCTACCGCTTGTTTCCCTTGTTCGACAGCATTTTTAATCAAGCCCATTCCGCCTAATTCACCAGCGATAAATAACATGGGAATATTGGTTTCAAATTCCTGGCTAACGTGTGGCAGATCGACACCTCTTTTTTCAGTCCCAATACATAATGAAATGGCTTGTACCGGGCACGCATGAAAACATGCCCCGTGACCAACGCAACGTGAAGCATTTATAACTTTAGCTTTTCCGTTTGCCCAGCCAAGTATATCTTTTTCCGGGCAAGCTTCAATGCAAGCTCCGCTTCCAATACATGTTTCTGTGTCAATAAAAGGATGTAGTGAAACCGGCTCATGTAATCCGGATTCTTTTGCCTTATCAATTTTTTGATGGGTTCGTTTTGTCCTTCGTGATGTAAGGAATAGATACAATATCAATATCAATGCAACAAAAATTATTGTTAGGGCAATTCCAATAATATTTTCGTAAAAAGGATTCATTACAATAAAATGTTTGAGTTAAAAAAATATTAGTAAATAATGGCTCTTCTTATCTTAGACCATGATATATATTAAACAAATTTTATTCACTACAAGAAAGGAGAAAAAACCCTCGTCCGCCTCTGCCGGATTAAAACAACCACCGATAACCAAACGCAATAGTTACACCAACATGAATCAGCATTATAATAAACATTGAAAATGCGAAAGGTAAATGGAATATGTGCCAATACCTGAATAGTTTCTGCATTGTTCGCAGCATACCGATTCTTCTGGATAGAATCATTTTTTGTTTTGTTATGTGTATTATTTTATGATGTTTGTTGTGATCGGTAATACCTTGTTTTTTTAATTCACTTTTAAGGTGTTTCAGAAATGAATTGAAAGTGAATATTTCCTTTATTACTGTAAACATACTCATAGACAGAGACATGTTAATATATTTTAGGGGCTGTGTGCTGCTGCTGATTGACTCAATAATTTCCTTGTTCAAGTTGTATTCAAATTGCAATTGTTCTGTTAGAACTAACTCTGTTTCGTTTAATTCATTAATACCGATTTCTTTTCCTTGAATTGTTCTTGGTATTTGTATATAAATGAATCTTCCTACAACTCCGCTGAGTACAACGACAACCATACTCCAGAAGCTTACGGCAACAATACCGCCGAATTTAAATGCAGTATGAAATAAAACCAGGATTGGACCTACGGTGCACATAAAGATGTGAAATTCTAACCAGTATTTTAAGTAGCCCCAATCGAACATTCGTCTCATCCTTTTCCGAATCATATACGAAGCAACACCAATAATCATCATCAGTGTACCAATAATGCCAATACCATGTCCAATAGCACCACTGGGTTTGAGGGACGAATGAAGATTTGAAAAGACTCTTTCTTCAATTGGTAGGGGGTAGTACGAAAGTCCGTTTACTATTAATATTATAATAGATAAGATTCCTACTAATAAAAATATCCCGACGTATAAAGTGTGAAATTTCCCTTTCATTTTATTGTTATAATTCTGGAGGTGAATAATTTGAGTATGAATTTAAGTAAAATAATTTTTAATTAAAACCTAATGTCCTAAATTAAAAGATGACATTAGCATGTTGTTATGCGGTTGATTGAACATTGTTGAGGAGAATGCAAAATTGTAAAACTAACATTTGAATGAATAGAACAAGTTGTAGTGATTTGTATTTAATACACAGCATCAAGTATTTTTGAATTGTATTTCATTAATTAATATGAATCCTTGGCTCAAAATCCCGTCGTCTGAATACGAAGGACACATGTCTGCGCCCGGCGTTGAACAACTGCAAGTACTTAACAATATTTTCAAAAATGTAATTGATGAATTTTCTGCTGATTCTATTTGTGTGATGGGCTGCACAAATGGAAGTGGGTTTGAACATTTTATTGGTCGTAATTGCGGAATGATACTTGGTATTGATATTAATTATTTTTATTTGAATGAATGCCGTGCTTGGTTTATAGAAGATTTGCCTGAGATGAATTTGATTTGTGCTGACTTAGAAACTATAGAGTTGAAAAACAATTCATTTGATTTGATACATGCGGCGTTAGTGATGGAATATGTTAACGTTGAAAAAGTAGTTGAAAAAATATCGAGATGGTTAAAACCGGATGCAGCCTTAACGGTAGTATTACAATTACCGAGTGACGAATCTTCACCAGTTTCGGAAACAGAATATGAATCATTAAAATTATTAAACCCGATTTTAAAACTTGTAGACATAGAATATTTTATCGATACAGCTATTAAAAACAATTTGAAACTAATTAGATCGTTTACAATTAATTTGAAAAAGGGAAAAAAATTTTATATCGGTTATTTAAAAAAATTTCTTAAAGGTTAGTGAATAACTTTAAATGAAATATAAAATGAAAATTAAATTTATATCCATCGTGATAATAATAACTTTACACTCTGCATCCATCACTCTCCACCCACAATCAGTTCGTCCTATCCGCGATGATGTTGGATTTTGTTGGAATGCAACTGAAATGGATAAGTTTATTAAATTTTTATCCAGTGAGACAGATATTTCAGCAGCTACCTCACAAAGTAAATTAATTGGAGGTATTTCGGTTCACGATGATTATCTCTATGCCGGGAAAATTTACTACCCGTTATTTAAGCAAATCAGAACAAAAGAAGTGCTGATATTTGGAGTTACCCATGGAACGGTTCGCAAGGAAATGAACGACCCAAAAGATATTTTGATTCTTGACGAATATGATCAGTGGGAAGGTCCTTATAGCAAAGTTGAAATTTCACCATTGCGAGAAATGATAAAAGAAAAATTATCTAAAGAATATTATATCATCAGCAACAAAGCACACAGCATTGAACATTCGATAGAAGCATTGATTCCGTTTCTTCAGTTTTATAATCGTAATATAAAAATTACTCCGATCATGATAACACAAATGCCGTTTGAAAGAATGGAAGAAATAAGCAAACAATTATCCGCAGTAGTATTAGAATATATAAATCAAAATGAATTGGAAATCGGTAAAGATATTTTCTTCCTGATTTCGAACGACGCAAATCATTACGGAGAAGACTTTAATAATGCGCCTTACGGTATGAATGAACAAGCACATACGGCTGCAACGGAGAATGATAGAAGAATTATAAAAGAAAATTTGTATGGTGAAGTAAACACGGAAAAAGTGCAAAACCTTACGACAGAAATCTGGCCGGATCCAGCAAATAGTAAAACAATTCCTTTGTGGTGCGGCAGATACCCGGTTGTGTTTGGATTATTAACGGTTAATAATATTATAGATGAACTTTACGGAAGATCGATTCACGGTGAACTGTTTAAGTATTCCGATACTTTTGCAGAAAAAGTATTGCCGTTCAAAAACACGGGTATGGGATTAACAGCACCGTTCTCATACAAACATTGGTGTGGATGGTTTACACTGGGACTTTATATAGATTAAAATAATTTCTTTACCGCTTCTTCCATATCATACATATTTAAACTGCTCTCTATAAAAATCATTTCTTTCGGCGATATCATTTTTACAATGTACGATATAGAATTATTTTCTCCTTTTGAATATTGAACTCCCGGCTGTAGCGTTATCGATAGATTGTTTAAGAAAATATCGGCATCAACTTCGGAGTTAAAATTAATTTGTGATATATACACAGCAGCATTCCCGGTTTCAAAAGGTAAAAGAAATATTTCATAACCATAAAAATTTTCGAAACGATCATACCAGTCATAGAATCCATTTTGCAGACCGAGTTTTCCGTTAAAATATTTCATCGTTTCTAAATGTGGTAAAAGTTCTTTATTAATAAGAAAAGAAGGAGGAGTAAATTCATCTTTTGGAATCTTAGAAATCAACTTACTCCATATCATTTTAGAGATAGACTGTTCTTTCTCGCTTCCGTTTTTATTTATGATCGATATGTAGTAGGGGCCTATTGCCGTTTGTATCTGGTAGGGTGTAATACAATTATATTTTAAGGAAGAATCTTTCCAATTGCATTTGTAATGCGAAACGGAGAAAATACCGTAAGCGGAATTGATGTTGTTCATTCTGTAAAACTCAATTTTGATTTTGTATTGTTCAAAAGTTATTTCTTGCAGCAGCAATTTGTCGAAGCCATATTCTAAAAAAATATCTGCACCGCCATCTATATAACCCCACAAACCACCGCCATCGAACAATTGTTCGCGTGTTATCTGTGATCCCGGAAAATCTGACTCACTTAATTTTGGAAAATCATTAACCGGTTGAGCAAACATTAGGTTTGTCATGAAGAATAAAGCATAGCAGATGACTGCAAACTTATTGCAGTTCAATTTTACTCCATACGATTTTCTCAATATCAGCAATCCCTAGGTTTAGATTCTGCGCAAGCTCCATAAAAATTCTTCCACGTGGATTTTCTTCTTTTTGAACACCTTCAGAAATTCGTTTTCTTAAAACAATATCGTATCCAATGCGATCAACTGCTACCGGGTCGGTCCCGATTAATACAGTTTTATATTCACAAAAGAATTGCGGATTAGCACCCGGTCCCCCGTTGAAACATCCCTTTATTCCATCAACAATATTTAACACAACTTTATCACGCAAAGGAGGGAAGGCACAAACCTCCGCACAAGTTTCTGCCCAGAGTTGTTTGTGTAAGCGGCCCGTATTTGTTATTGAACCATATGATAGGTTTTTCAAGCATAGGGTAACCGTTGGACCGGCATTTTTCAATATAGGCACGTTTATAATTTTATCTACCATCTCCGTAACAATCTTTGTGAAGTATGAATATTTTCCTTCGTTGACCATGTAAGGTATTGTTGCGGAATCATATTTATCTTCACAGTCCGCCCAATAGTACCATGTTGTATCGATCATTTTTAAACTGTGAAGTTTTCCGTTATCATCGTACATCGATCCGTTTTCGGGTCGCTCTGTACCGATAATTTTTATACCTGGAAAATTTTCATGTGTGAATCCGGCTTCGAACAATTGTTCTTCTCTTCTATCCCAAATGATAATTTTGCTTCTTGGTATGCCGGATTCTTCAAGTTGTTTTACAATTGCCTGGGTAACCTCAACACTTGTGGATAGTTGTGGCCCGGCAACCGGGTTGACTTTCAATCCAATTCGATCCTTTGGAGAAACAAATTTTAGCCAGGCATCCTTTAAATTATCTTCACCGGTTAAAGAAAGAATTCCTTTTGCAACCATATCATATGCGGCTTCATAAATTATTTTGTTTGCGTTAGTACAATTTGAATGATTTACTTCTACAACTTTACCCGGGAATTTACCCGGCATAGAATCTTCCGTGCGTTCATACTTTAATGCATCTGCTATGTTCGTGGCGGTTTTTGTTTGCTGCTGTGCGTTCAAATTAAATGTAATTGCGTTAAGAATGAAAAATAAGGAAATGATTTCGAGAGAAATTTTTTGCATTGTTAAATCCCCCTTGATTGGAAATTTGTAAATCAAAATTATAGAGATAAAAACTAACTTGCCCGAAATAAAAAACCCGCCAGTTGGCGGGTTTAAAATATTAAGATGATGTGTTGTAGTTTTTATTTCATCAGGATTAATTTTTTTGTTTGATTGAAATTACCGGCTTCAAGACGGTAGAAATAAACTCCGCTTGCAAAATTACTTGCACTAAATATTACCTGGTATTTGCCGGCTTCGTGTTCTGAATTTGACAATACCGCAACTTCTTTTCCCAGCAGATCGTAAATTTTTAATGACACAAAACTACGTATAGGTATTTCGTAATAAATAGATGTAGTTGGATTAAATGGATTGGGATAATTTTGTGATAAGAAATAATTGTTTGGAATAGATTCTCCATTTTCTTCTACATCCGTTGTAAGCTGGATTACCACACTAATCCAGAGATCAAGATCTAATCCCCATGAACTTTGAATACTGTGGAAAGTATTATCGCTCCATCTTTCCCATGATCTTTGTGCACCGCCTCCTTCACCGTCGCCATCAGAAATAATTCCGAAAAGATCATCTATACTGTTATTCCATTCAATCCCGGCAAAAAAGTTCGATGTAATATCAAGCATAGGATCGATAGTAAATGTATTATAAATTACACCAATATTGGAAATATCAATGATATCTGTACTGTAAGTATTACTATAAAGTATTGAAGAGGGCGATCCATCAAGATTAATACCGCGAACAACCAAATCAAAATTATTTGATGAACCGTTAATTTCTTTTGCACCAAAATAAATGTCAACTTCTTTTAGTTTCCCCTGGTTAGTAATATTAAATCTTTGATACTTTCCGTTGTCATTATAGCTGTTGGTACCAAATGCATAACCGGTCTGCGGTGCTTGAACTGTATATATATGCTGGCTATCGCCGTAAAAAATTGTTTCTGTTGTTATTTGACCCGAAAAGTTTAATTGAACTACCGAACTGCTGCCGCTCAAATTATTTGAGGTATCAAAAGCACGCAGCATAAAATGATATGTACCGGAAGTAAATCCACAAATTTCCGTGGTGTTTGTTCCAAGTATAAGTATTGGTGAATCACCTTGTGTAGCACCGGTGCCGTTCCAATTTATACCGTCGGTACTATAATATAGATAGTAACCGGCAAGATCGTTTTCAGAATTGTTATTCCACGTGAATGATGCACAACCGGCACCGGAAGTCTGCCCGTTAAAATTGGATGGAGTATTGGGTGCGGTTGCATCGGGAACGTTAACACTTCTGTTTATAATTTTCGTATCGGCATTTGAAGCCGTTATAGTTGCTCTGTATAAATTAAATCCCGAGAAAATACTTGTTGCCGAAATTTGATATGTTGCAGTTTTAGTAGTGTTACCGGCTATATCTCCAAGATTTTGTATTAATGTTCCTGATGCTAAAATTAACCCGTTAAATAATTCTAATGTAACAACTACATTTCCGGCTGCTACCGTACCGGTATTAAATATATCAAATTGAACGGTGAACGGATTAGGTGATAAATTACCACCGACAAGAGAAAGGCTTGAAGGCGCAGTTACATAAACAGCAAGCGGTGGTAGCAGCTCGTTGTTCGGTTTGATACTCCTGGTTCCTTTATTATTGGATTCATTCGATTCAACAATTTGATTTGCCGGATCTGCTTTAACAACGATGAATCGATATTCAGGACTTGTGGGGACACGATAACTAAAATCAAATGTTTCGCTACCTCCAACCGCAATACTTGGAATGAATCCGCTGCCTATCGGGGGTGCATTTCCACCGGCATCCGGATCTCCTTCGTATGCAACGCAATTAACATTCGTTGCTGTTACACTGCCATAATTATGAACAGTAACTGTAACGGTAATTAAATCGCCGGCAAGTATTTCCGTATCCGGTTTACTATATGCAATATCACCAGTAGAGATTGATAGATCAGGATAATCTAATGAGTAAGCAAGCGGCATAAAATCTGCACCGGCCTGGTTGTTGCTCTGAAGTACGGATACATTTTTTGTACTCTCAACTTTGTAAACATATTTTCCATAATCTGAAGAGAAATTATAAAATTCTCCTTCATTAAGAGTACCGGTCCAAACAACAGTTGGCGACGGATAAGGATATGTGTCGTATGCCCCAAGTTTGGTAATTGTTATATTATTACCGGCTTCAAAAGAAAATATGTGCAAATTACTAGCAATGGTCGGTACATAGAATAACGTGCCAAATCCTCTTCCTGATTGATCAATTGCCCTTGTCATATAACTATAATCTCCATTCCAACCGAAAAAGGGAATATTAGCAGCAGATACATTACCGGTTGTTGTAACTGTCCAAAAAGTCGGCGTTGTTACACCTACCGAATATACTTGCCCGGTTTGTAGCGTTGCGCTACCAAGAGAAGCACCGGTTCCGGTATTAGTTATAACGACATTATTGTTATCAGAATATGAAGTAACGGTTACACTGTTTGTCCAAGCTCCATTGTAAGCGGAAAAACCATAAAACAAATTGCCTACGAATGTACCATTGGTAGAGGGTACATAGTAATCTTGATCTTCGTACGATAAAGCCGAAATCGGTTTGGTACCGGATACTTGTAATGGAGTTCCAAAAGGAATATTACCGGCATCTTTAAATGAGTAATGCTGACCGGTGTTTAATGTTCCGGCTGCCAGTAAAGCCCCGGTTTCTAAATTCTTCACAGTAAACCCGGTATTATCATTATATGCAAAAACTATAAAATCATCATCGCTTCCAAACCAATCTGTTGACATCCAGGTATTAAGTTTTGTAGAAACTGCTCGTCCGGCTTCATCAACAGCGAAATATCCGTTAACCTGGTAAGTAATTGCATCTCCAACTAAGACAGTATAAGTTTTATTTCCAACAATTCTGAAAACACCCGAACCAAAATTGAAATTGTAATATGTATCTAAATTTAATGTTCGCGTCTCTTGCAATGTACCGGCCGAATTATAGATAGAGACTATTGTATTATCGAAATATGAAAAGACCGTAATGTTACTGAAAGTATAAACGGTTGTCGCAAAAGTTCCGTCTGTTTCTTTAGCTGCCTGGAAATAGATTGAACCGTGAGCATTGCTTTGTTTAACAGAAGTAGGATTTGAAATAGCTTGCCGGTTATTTGTTTGCGCGTAATCGGCAGAGATTAATATGAAGAGTGAAGAAATGATAAAAAAAGTAGTAAAAATTTTTTTCATTGTTCCTCCTTTAGGCATAAAATGAAAGTTTATTATTTGAAACAACTAATTCCAACGAAGCTTAATAGGATTAACAAACGATATTTTTCAGATGTTTTTATTTATTACTCATATTTAACTTAGATTCTTGAATCACCAAAGTCAATTGATTAAAAGATTTTTATGACAAAACACTTTCATTAAGTACGAAATGTGAGATCGATCAAAAAAAATGAATGGTAGAAATAAAAAACCCGCCGGTTGGCGGGTTGTAAGTAAATAATTTTTACTGGTTATTATCCGGAGGGAGGATATCTTTATTAGCTTTTTTTCTTCCTTTTAATAAGTATGCAGCAATAAGAACTAAAATTACCGCTATTAATATTATATAATACCAGTTAAATGCCGATGCCGGGGCAATATATTCTTTCCACTGCCCGATTCGTGTCTCAATCGTATCCTTATTTGCTTCGGTCATCATTTTGTTTTCAATTAATATCGGAACCCAGTTTGGCTGAACGGTCTGGAACCATACACTATCGGTAAATGCGTAATATGTGTTCTCCGATTCCTCGGCACGTTTTACCCCGATATTTTTAATTTCATCATCAATAAAACTAACAATGCTGTTTGTAAATTGGTCGCCGTTATTGAATTGCAACAAAGAAATTTGTTTCTCTCGGAAAAGTTTATTGATCTGGTCCCATATTTCTTCGTTGATTCTCTGGTTCCAGAGAGAGAACATATTATCTATACTTGCAATTTCAGTTGTTTTATCTTGCTTGCCCAAATATACGTTCGCCAATTTAGGTCCAATCTGCCGCCATACTTTGTTGAAATCTCTGTGCTGTTTTTTCATTTCCGAAAGATCTTCCGGTGTAAGTTCTGTTACGCGCATAAACTGGATATTGTCGCTAATTGTTCTTTCGACGTTGTAAAACAAATTTCCGGCTTCAACTTTGTTGTAAATATTCTGTTTCTCTGCATCATTAAGTGTAGAAGGCACTTTTACAAATTGTGTAAGCAGACTATCGACGATATCTCTAACCAGCATGTCCCTTTGCTGTATATTTGCTTTCAATTGAGCAACTAATTTTTGTAGTGATGCAATCGTGGCGTCATCTTTCTCGCCTTTTAAGTTTAACTGGCGAATCTCGGCAATTAAACTTTTATTTTTTTCACTTATTTCTGTCACCTGGGTTTTAAGCGTTCCAACTTCTGTGGTTAACTCAACTATCTGTGTAAAGTCGCCTTTTCGAACCTCAAGTGATTTTTCAATTTTCGTAAATGAAGATTCGAAAGTTTCAGGATAGAGAGTTTTATCCAGAAGAGTTTTGTCATTTAAGAATTCGTTTTTCAATTTGGCAATATTTTCACCAATTGTATTACACTCTTCTAATGTAACGGCATTTTTTATTCCGTCTTCTAATTGCTTGTACTTTGTTTTAAAGTTTTGAGTTTTTTCAAAATCGGATTGGGCATAAATTGTCACGGCTGATAGAAAGAGACACGTAAGCACAATATGATTAATAATTTTTTTTGATTTCATTTCATCTACCTCACTATACCGTTGTTATTCAGAATATAAATTTTATCTCCATCAATTAATTCGATGTTTGGTGATTTCTGATTCATAACCGGTGATTGCAGACCGGTTTCGGAAATAAGGAATGTTTCTTCAAGCTGCATTCCTCCTTCATCAGGCAAAAACAAATAAACATTTTTAAAGTTGATACCGGTTAAGTAATAATATCCCAATTTATCGCGGATAATCCTGATCTCTTTCCCGATAGCTAAATTTGAATCGGCAAACTCCTCCTGGAAAAGAGATTTAACATTGACAGCAAATGAGTACCGTGGTTCTTCAATAAATCCTTTGTCATCAATTTTTATTACGTTTTCAACCGGCCATGCAAAATCTGCCGGCTGTAATATTAATTTTGAGCATGAAGTTGAAACCAACAAGATTACAACAAAAATATAATTCTTAATGAAGCGCATCTTTTTCCTCTAAATTTTACCTGATTAAACTTAACGAATTGTTAAATTATTTGTAATAAGGGATCAAGATTTTTTTATATTTCATTTTTATTACAGTATATGATTGTCAAAATGAATCCATGGAAAGGATTAAAAGGTATTCCGCGCAGTGTTTGGTTATTAGCATTCGCCACATTGATAAACCGCTCCGGCACAATGGTCATTCCATTTTTAGCTTTATATATGACAAAAGGTATTGGAGTTACTGTATCTGAAGCCGGGTTAGTTCTTACATTTTATGGTGCCGGTGCTTTAGTTACCGCCCCGTTTGTTGGAAAGATAGCAGATAAAATCGGTGCATTACGTGTTATGAAAATTTCACTTATTTGTACCGGCGTAATGTTGTTTTTCTATCCCTTTATTACAAGTTACTATTTAATACTGGCATACACATTTCTTTGGTCGGTTATTGGCGAGGCATTCCGGCCGGCAAATTTATCTTTAATCTCAAACGAAACGGAGCCGGAACAACGCAAAACCGCTTTTGCTTTGAATCGATTGGCTATTAATCTTGGGATGAGTATCGGTCCGGTAATCGGTGGATTTTTATCACAAATTAATTTTCACCTACTATTTTATATTGACGGGTTAACATCGGTACTCGCCGGCATTTTTTTGATCTTCTCAAATTTTGAGACGAAACAAATTGCACTTTCTGACTTTGATAAGGAAACATCGAAAGAGGAACTGAAGCCGGTAAGGAATGTTAGTATTCTAAAAGATCATCGCTTTTTACTTTTCATGATTACCCTGATACTGGTTAACATAGTTTTTTTCCAGCATATAGGTCCAATGCCGATTTTTTTAGTTGATGATTTAGGATTTCAGCAATCAACTTTTGGTGTGCTGATGGCTGTAAATACTATTTTGATAATTTTTATTGAAGTTCCATTAAACAATATGATGGCAAATTGGGATGATCGTACAGCTTCAGCAGTAGCCGCACTTTTATGTGGTATTGGTTTTGGTGCAATGGCTTTTGCCGATAGTTTTTTTGCGATCGTGTTAACAATAATTATCTGGACATTTGGCGAAATGATTTTTTTCCCGGCAGCAACTTCTTATACTTCGGCTATCTCTCCACCGGATAGAAGAGGTGAGTATATGGGTTATTTCCAAATGACTTTCAGTCTAGCGCTTATGATTGGTCCCTGGCTTGGGACTGTAGTTTTAGATTCTGCCGGCTCAGTTGTTTTGTGGATTGGAACGTTTGTTTTCTCACTTATTTCAGCTATTTCTTTTCTTGTAATGAAAAAAAGAGAGAACAAACAAATGATATAGCAGAGTACTATTAATTATTTTTTAAAAATTAATTTTCGTTTAAAACTAATAGTCTTATTTTACCTCTAAGGTTATGTTTAATATCACTTAAAAGGAGGGTATAAATGAAAAAATTATTAACAGTAGTTTTCATGTGCTTGATGTTCGTATCAATAAAAGCACAAGATCAAGAAGCCATGGAAAAGTGGATGGAATCAATCCAACCCGGGCCAATGCATCAAATGATGTCCAAGATGGTAGGTAAATGGAAAGCGGTTATGGTGATGGTCGATCCGGGATCCGGCCAAGAGATGAAATCCGAAGGAACCGCTATATATGAAGCTATATTGGGCGGCAGATATATTAAATCTACATTTAGCAGTACAATGATGGGAATGCCGTTTGATGGTATGGGTATAGATGCATATGATAACATTGCTAAAGAGTTCGTAAGTATTTGGCTAGATAATATGGGAACCGGGATAATGGTTATGAAAGGACAGTATGATGAACAAACTAAAACAGTTAATCTTTCGGGTGATAGTATAGATCCAATGAGTGGTCAACCAATGAAATATCGTTCAACAGCTATATGGGTAGATGATAATACAACTGTTTTCGAAATGTATTCAACTATGAACGGACAAGAAATGAAAATGTTTACTATGACATATACACGGATTTAATTA